>JALWNT010000023.1 GCA_027080995.1 Campylobacteraceae bacterium
AGTTTCTCTGTCGTGTTTTTCTTGTTCTTGGTCGTGTGATAATTGCGTCGGGTACACTTTTCACACCCCAGATGAATCGTTTCTCTCATCGTTTCTCCAATTCAATAAAGCCGGTAATCCGGCTTGTTGGGTGTATTACTCGATGATCTTGGTAACAACACCGGCACCGACGGTCCGGCCACCCTCACGGATAGCGAAACGGGTTCCTTCCTCGAGAGCGATCGGAGCGATCAGCTCGACATTCAGTTTGACGTTGTCGCCGGGCATAACCATCTCGGTTCCTTCGGGGAGGATGACCGAACCGGTTACGTCGGTTGTCCGGACGTAGAACTGAGGACGATAGTTGTTGAAGAAAGGAGTATGGCGTCCTCCTTCCTCTTTTGTCAGGACGTAGACTTCCGCCTCAAACTTGGTGTGAGGAGTGATGGAGCCGGGCTGGCACAGAACCATACCGCGCTGGACGTCTTCTTTGGCGGTACCACGGAGCAAAACGCCGCAGTTGTCACCCGCTTCACCGCAGTCCATCTCTTTGCGGAACATTTCGACACCGGTAACGGTGGTCTTTTGGGTGTCCTTGAGACCAACGATCTCTACTTCGTCACCGACGCAGACTTTACCGCGCTCGATTTTACCGGTAACAACCGTACCGCGTCCCTGGATCGAGAAGATATCTTCGATGGGCATCAGGAAAGGCTTGTCGGTTTCGCGCTCCGGATCGGGAATGTAGTTGTCAACCTCGTCCATGAGCTTCAGAATCTTTTCGGACCACTCACCGATTTGACCTTTCTTGGCTTCTTCCAGTGCCTGGAAAGCGGAACCGGCTACGATGGGAGTATCGTCACCGGGGAACTCGTATTCGTTGAGGAGTTCGCGAACTTCCATCTCGACCAGCTCGAGCATCTCTTCTTTGTCCTCTTCGTCCAACTGATCCTCTTTGTTGAGGAAGACGACGATGTAGGGAACCCCGACCTGGCGGGAGAGGAGGATATGCTCACGGGTCTGAGCCATCGGTCCGTCTGTGGCGGCGATGACGAGGATCGCACCGTCCATCTGCGCGGCACCGGTGATCATGTTTTTGACGTAGTCGGCGTGGCCGGGGCAGTCAACGTGAGCGTAGTGACGCTTGTCGGTTTCGTACTCGACGTGAGACGTCGCGATGGTAATACCGCGCTCACGCTCTTCGGGAGCGTTGTCGATCTGATCGTAGTCCATCAGTGCGGTGTCGTTCTTGGTGGCAAGAACAGCGGTGATGGCGGCGGTGAGGGTGGTTTTACCATGGTCAACGTGACCGATGGTACCGATGTTGACGTGCGGTTTGGTCCGCTCGAATTTCTCTTTAGCCATAGTATTCTCCTATGCGTGTTTAAATTTGCGGCTGATATTATATCAGAATCTTCTTTGAGACCCCATGCCCAACGCTATGGACAAGACTCCGACCCTTGGGGCGAACTCCTGTCCATATTCAGCCGTTCGTTGATGGCTTCGAATGTTTTCTAATTCTGGAGCCCAGAAGCGGATTTGAACCGCCGACCTCTTCCTTACCAAGGAAGTGCTCTGCCCCTGAGCTATCTGGGCGTCTTGATGATTGTATTGTGGGTCGTTCAGTGTGGATGAAAAGCTGTAACTGCGAAGTCAAGCATTTTCAAAGAAATGCGGACAGATCTTTTCAGCTCCCAGTACAAATGGAGCGGGAGACGGGACTCGAACCCGCGACCCTCAGCTTGGAAGGCTGACGCTCTAGCCAACTGAGCTACTCCCGCGTCGTTATGGTGGTGAGAGGAGGATTCGAACCTCCGAAGGCAAAAGCCAGCAGATTTACAGTCTGCCCTCGTTGGCCACTTGAGTATCTCACCCCTTTTACCGGTCAAACACTGATACGTTCCTAATGCAATGGAGCTGGTGATGGGACTCGAACCCGCGACCTGCTGATTACAAATCAGCTGCTCTAGCCAACTGAGCTACACCAGCACCTGTTCCATCGCAAAATGGACCCGAATTATAATGAGCGAATGCTTAATCTAAAATAAAATATAGTGAAATTTTCAAAAAAAATCATTTTGACGATATTAGTCGTCCTCCTGTTTGTCGAGAATATAGCAAAATCGCAGTCCGTGAAGGAAAATTGCCCAGGAGATATAGATCCAAAGAAAGAGGAAGAGCAGAGCACTCAATCCACCGTATATGGTTGTGTAGGTTTTATTGTGCAGGATATAGAAAAGAAAAGCACTCTTGGCCAAATACCAGATTAGCGAGGCGATAAAAGAGCTCGTGAGTGCGGCACGAGGAGCGACGCGTCCACGAGGTGAAAATTGATACGCGGTATAAAAGAGCAGCCAAATGATCAAATAGGGGAAGAGATAATAGATATGTAGAGTTCCGGCAAGACCTATCTGTTCGAGATAATTCTGGATTGTTCCAGATAGCCAAAAAGAGCTTCCCAGCATCATCGGGAGAAAAAGTAGCAGGAAAAAATAGGTTCGGAAGGCTCCCCAGAGGCTGCGTTTCGGAGTTTCGAATATGTCATTGACGATGTAGTCGTAATCTTTGAAAAAGAGAATGGCTGCTATTGCCACATACCCGATACCGATATATCCCAGGCGATCGGCATTGGCGACAAATTGGTCAATGTGGGTCATGATTGTTGTCGAATCTGTCGAGACAAGGTTTTTTGCGATCAATTCATGAAGACGCGTGTAGGCTGTCTCAAAGATAGGCATATGGGTGAAGAGCACCAGAAGGATGACAAGAAACGGAATCAGGAAGAAGAGGGTACTCCAGCTCATGCTGGCGGCGTAGAAACCGAGACGATCGTCGAAAAGGTCTTTGAAAAAATCCAGGATGAAGAGCCAGTACTCTTTGAGCAGGGATTTTTTCTTTTTCAGCATTTTGAGTTTCTCGCAATGATGAAATTTTCAATCCGTGGCAGGTAACGGGTAGTGGGTAGATTTTTGATGGTGAATGGTTTCGGGGCGTTGTTTTGCAACGCGGCTTTTTGGAGGCGGGACTTCAGTCCCGTATGCAGGGCTTTAGTCCTGCCCCCAATATACCAATACACCAATACACCAATCCCCAACAATGTTGCCCTAGGCAACATCTCTTGCGACTTGCGATTTGCGACTTGTAACTGCGCCATAGGCGCCTCCTCACTTTTCCGATTTGTCGGAAACCGGCTCTTTGTGTTTGCATTTGAAGCAGACATAAACATCTCCGCTCTTGAGATGTTTGATGCCCATCAGGTAGCCGCATTCGGGGCATTTTTTATCGACCGGCTCGAAATTGGCGATGAATTTGCATTTGGGGTAGTTGGCACAGCCGTAAAAGGTGCCGCGGCGCCCCTGGCGTTCGATGAGTTTGCCGCCGCATTCGGGGCAGGGGACTTCGAGCTCTTTGGGCGGGGTGAGGGGTTTGGCGTTTTTGCATTTGGGGTAGGCGCTGCAGGCGAGGAATTTGCCGCGGCGGGAGTTTTTGATCACCATGGGTGCACCGCACTTGTCGCAGATTTCGTCGGTGGCTTCGGGTTTTTCCGGTTCGGTGCCGTCGATGTTGCGGCTGTAGCGGCATTTGGGGAAGTTGCTGCAGGCGATGAATTCGCCGTAGCGCCCCTTGCGCTTGAGGAGCTCGGCGCCGCACTCGGGGCACTGCTCTCCGATCGGCTCGGCCATTTTCTGGGAAGGGATCGATTTTTTCCCCTCGGCGATCTTTTCCATAAAGGGTTCATAGAACTCCAGCAGGACTTTTTGCCAATCCTCCTTGCCCTCGGCGATTTTGTCGAGGGTCTCCTCCATCCGGGCGGTGAAGTTGCTGTCGACGATCTCGGGGAAGTGCTTTTCCAGCAGTTCGATGACGGTGAAAGCGATCTCGGTCGGGTGGATCCGCTTCTTTTCGATCTCGATGTAGTTGCGGTTTTGCAGGATCGTGATCGTCGGGGCGTAGGTACTGGGGCGTCCGATGCCCAGGGATTCGAGTTTTTTGATGAGGCTCGCTTCGTTGTAGCGCGGGGGCGGCTCGGTGAAGTGCTGCTCGGCTTTGATATCACTCAGCTCCACGGGCTGTTTCTCCTCGAGTTCGGGAAGGAGTTTGTCTTTTTCGTTGTAACCGGTGACTCGGTAAAATCCGTCGAAGATCAGTTTGCGTCCCGTCGCTTTGAAGACCGATTTCTCTCCGGCGAAGAGAATGGTCTGGGTTTCGAAGATCGCTTCGGTCATCTGGCAGGCGAGAAAGCGGTTGTAAATGAGGCGGTAGAGTTTGAGTTCGTCGGCGGCGAGGTATTTGGCGGCCGTCTCGGGGGTGAACTCGGTCATCGTGGGACGGATCGCTTCGTGGGCTTCTTGCGCGCCTTTGGCTTTGGAGGCGTAGACCTTCGGTTTGGGGGGCAGGTATTTGTCGCCGAAATTTTTCTGGATGAACTCCCGCGCTTCGGCGACGGCCTCTTTGGCGAGATTGAGGCTGTCGGTCCGCATATAGGTGATGACTCCCATCGTTCCTTTGTGGGTTTTGACCCCTTCGTAGAGTTTCTGGGCGATCATCATCGTCCGCTTGGGGGAGAATCCCAGCTGGGTGGAGGCGGCTTGCTGGAGCGTCGATGTCATAAAAGGCGGCGGAGTTTTGGATTTGCGCCGGGCCGTTTCGATGGAGGCGACTTTGAAGGATTCGTTTTTGGCCGAGTCGACGATCTTTTGGGCCTCTTCGCCGTTTTTGAGGGTCATCTTCTCGATCTTTTTCCCTTCGAAACTGTAGATGTCCGCTTCGACGGATTTTTCGAAAATCCCTTTGATGCTCCAGTACTCTTCGGGTTTGAAGGCTTTAATCTCCCGTTCGCGGTCGACCACGATCTTCAGCGCGGCGCTCTGGACCCGTCCCGCGGAGAGGCCCTTTTGGATCTTGCTGGCCAGGAGAGGGGAGAGTTTGTAGCCGACGATGCGATCGAGGAGGCGTCGGGTCTGCTGGGCGTCGACACTCTTCATATCGATGCGGCGGGGATTTTCGAGGGCATGGTCGATCGCGCTTTTGGTGATCTCGTGAAAGACGATGCGCGGAAGCGCTTCGGGGTCCTTGCCGATCGCTTTGGCGATGTGGTAGCCGATCGCCTCTCCTTCGCGGTCTTCGTCGGTCGCGATGTAGACGGTCTCGGCCTCTTTGGCGAGTTTTTTGAGCTCACGGACGGTGGCGCTGGCGTCCCGGGGGATAGTGTATTTGGGGATAAATTTCCCCTCTTCGAGGGTGATTCCGAAGCTGCTTTTGGGAAGATCGCGGATATGCCCTTTGGAGGCGACGACCTTGTAGTCCTTACCGAGGAAGTTACCGATGGTCCGCGCTTTGGCGGGAGATTCGACGATGATGAGATTTTTCATATTATATGGATGCCTGCACAGAAATTTTCGGAGCATTGTAGCATAAGGGGGTTTCCCATGGTCGGCCCAAAAATATCTCTTTTTGTTCTAAAAAGAGTCAATGGGTGGCATATGCTTCATAAATCGAAACCGATATGAAGCAGCTTCTCAATCGCTCCTGTGAATGAAATCGGGGCATCAAAGATTGAGGTATTTACTCGGTTCGGTAATAAAATGAGATAATATTCCCAAGAGGCGCTCGGTGCGGTTATACTGCTCGATGAAAAATTACAAAGAGGAGAGGCAATGAGACAAGTTGATCATTTTATGAGAGATCTTCAGACGCTTTATGACGAGCTGCTTCGTCGGCAGGAGGAGATAGGAGCGTATATGCGGCTGGCACAGGGAGAAGAGAATGAAGAAGCCGAAGAGCTACTGAAGCACTTTTTGCGGAAGCTGGAGCTCCCGGATGATGCGGATGTACGCATGGCCGTATTGACAAGGATCGTCGCGCTGAGAGAGGATGCTTTGGAGCAAGTGATGCAGCGTCTGAAATGGGAGGAAGAGCGGATCATCGCGGCCAAAGAGAAAGCCTACTTTCTCGTCAGCGCTTTTTATCTTCAGCGGTTTGAGAGTTTGCTCAGCTGGATGGAAGAAAAAGCTCTGTTGACACCGTTTTATCGACTCTTGGTCTTTGGGGTTCATGCAGTAGGGCTGGCGATGACCCGTTGGCAGAACGGTTGGACTTCACACATTATTTACGGGATCAATCGGGATCTTTTGCAACTGTGTGAAGGGGATGAGGAGAAGATATTTGAAATGTTGCGCCAGAAGAGGCTGCTTGATTGCCGTGAAGGGAAAGAAGCGGATCGCTGCTACTCGGTGCTGGTGCCGGAGCGCGACGGTTATCGAAGGGTCTCCTATGCCGAAGCGTTTGCCTCCGAGGTCGCCGATGTCGAGAGCGCCCTGAGAGCATTGCTCGAATCGCTGGAAAAACTGGAGGATGAGGTTTTTGATCAAAAAGAGGAGTGGTTGGAGTATTTCCGGGCGCTTAAGCGGGCTTTTTTGCATACCGAGCCCGATGAGTTGGTGGAGTATTGGGCGGAGGTGGACCGCAAATGGATGGCGGTGACGACGCCTCTGCAGGTGGGGCACCCCCTGGAGTACTACGAGGACCATTACCGCAAGGCCGTGGCGTTGGAGTGGGATCTTCGGGTCGTCAATCCCCGGCTCCAAGAAGGGGTGCATGTTCGGGAGGAGATCCGAAGTTTCGCTGCGCAGTTGGCCGTCGATCTCGGACTCGAAGCGGAAAAGATCTTCGCGAAAAACGTCGATCAGATCGAAAAGACTCAACTCTATATCGGTCAACCGGTGCTCTATTACGGTGCGGAGTTCAACGGGCTCTTTTCGGCGCAGGTCGTTCCCAACGACGAGAAGGTCTCCAGCGAACTGGGCAAAAAGATTTTCGCTTATGCCGATTTTGTGCGGCAGTCGCAGCGGGCCAAGCCGGTGATGCAGTTGGCGTTGGAGAGTTTCGGCGAAGCGTTCGTCCGGAGACGTCGGAAGCTTCTGGAGGATGCCCGGCGCTGGATGCGTCTCTACGAGATCGAGACGATCGGTCACGAATTCGGTCACATCCTCTGGATCGATAGCGACACCGAAGTGGCGATGAACCGCAGCGGGCAATTCAAAAATATCGAAGAGTTCAAGGCGACGACGGGAGGCCTGATGGCCTTTTTCAGCCACGAGAAAGCAGAGCTTCGGGAAGAACTCCTCGAAGATCTGGTGAGTCGGGCCGTCGGCCTGATGGCCTGGCGGGAGGTGGGCGAAGTGTTGCCCTATTATTGCGAAGGTCTGATCCATTTGGAGTTGCTTCACGCCTCCGGGGCCATTGCCTTCGAGGGGATCCGTGTGAGGGTCGACCCCGCCGCCTATGCCCGGGTCAAAGAGCATTATGAAGAAGCCTATCGCCGCTTGGCGAAACATTACGTCGAACGTCGGGATGCCGCGGAGTATCTCCATCGCTACGCCCAAAAAGAGGGGGCGCATTATCTTCCGGTCACGGAAGAGGTCAAGGCTTTCGTCGAAGCGTACTACGCGCGCTATCAGGAGATCGGACAAAAAGTGGCGAACTTCGAGTGAGGAATGATGAAAACCTGCGGTTTCCAAATGAGAAAAGAGAAATGCACGGGTTGCTTTCCAAAAAAGAGATCGAATGACAAAAAGGGGCATAGCCCCGTTCAAACGACAAAGGACAAACTTCACTCCTGGTACTTGAAAAACGGTCGTCACGACCTGCCGTGGCGACAGACGAAAAATCCCTACAAAATCTATCTGAGTGAAATCATGCTGCAGCAGACGCAGGTGCGCACCGTGCTGGAGCGTTTCTATTTTCCCTTTCTCGAACGTTTTCCCACGTTGAAAAGTGTCGCAGAGGCTTCCGAAGAGGAGCTGCTCAAGGCTTGGGAGGGGCTGGGATATTACTCCCGGGCACGCAATCTGCACAAAACGGCGCGAATCACGGACGGAGTCCTGCCCGAGACAGCCGAAGAGCTCGAGCGGCTGCCGGGAATCGGCCGCTCCACGGCCCGGGCGATCGCCTGTTTCGCTTTCGGGGAAGCGCAGCCGATATTGGATGCCAATGTCCGTCGGATACTTTTTCGATTTTTCCGCCGGCGCCGGGCGACAGAAAAGGAGCTTTGGCGGATGGCGGAGCGTCTCTTCGATGCGCAGAGGGCTTATGCCTGGAACCAGGCGATGATGGATCTCGGAGCGGGCCTCTGCCTGCCCAAAGAGCCGTGCTGCGACCTTTGTCCCCTCGCCGCAGAGTGCCGGGGACGTACGGCCCCGCAGCACTACCCCGCCCCGAAAAAGAAAAAAGAGAAGCCCATCCGAAAGCGCAGAATTCTTCTTCACGAAAGAGCGGGACGTTTCGCCCTGCTGCGTAGCCAAGAGCGTTTTCACGGAGGGCTCTGGCACTTCCCTCAGAGCGAAAAGGTACCAAAAGGCGAGGTGCTGGGGCGGGTGGTGCAGCACTACAGCCATTTCACGCTTGAAGGAGAACTACTCAAAGTCGATGCGTTGCCGGCACCGCTTGCTGCCGCTGCGCGTTACTTTTCGACGGAGGAGATGGAGAACCTGCCGATGGGAGGGGCGGACAGGAAGGTGTTGGAGGCGGTCAGGAGTGAAGAGTGAGGAGTGAGGAGCGGGAAGCGGGAATGGAGATTTTGTCCTCAAGAGCGATCGATTACGTTCTCGCGACTGCGCCGAAGGCGCGTCCAATAACCAATATACCAATAGGCCAATAACAAAAAACTCCGTTACGTCTCGTTACACCTTTTCCCCCTTCTTGTGGCCGGTTCGCCCGTCTCAAGGGCTTTAAAAAACTTTCTGTTAAACTGTGGCACATTGTAGACCGTGGTGTTTCACACTCAAGTAAAGGGGTTAGACCAATGACGCATATAGTGACCGACCATCCCTATTTCGGTGTCTTCGTTCTCTTCGTTTTAACGGCGGTGGCTTTCCCGGCCACTCTTTTCCTGGCCCGGTACGTCAGCCGCAAGCTGGCGAGACTGGATACGGAGAGGCTCAAACTCTCCGTTTACGAATGCGGTCCGTTGCCCAACAAGCAGCCCAACCGCATTTCGGTGCAGTTCTATCTGATCGCGCTGCTCTTCATTCTTTTTGATGTGGAGATTGTCTTTATGTTTCCCTGGGCGATCGATTTCAAACTGCTGGGGTGGTTCGGTTTTGCCGAAATGATTCTCTTTATCGTCCTTCTGGCGATCGGCTTTATCTACGCATGGAAGAAAGGAGCGCTTGAATGGCACAGCATCAGGTAAATTACGCCTCCTCGGGAGGCTTGCCCGTGGCCCTGACCACGGTGGACAAACTGCTCAACTGGGGACGGTCCAACTCGCTTTGGCCCCTGACCTACGGATTGGCGTGTTGCGCCATTGAAATGATGGCGTCGGGGGCGAGCCGTTTCGACTTTGACCGGATGGGAGTTATTTTCCGGGCGTCGCCCCGCCAGGCCGACGTCATGATTCTCGCCGGTACCCTCTCGAAGAAGCACGCCGAATTCGCCCGACGCCTTTACGATCAGATGGCCGAGCCCAAATGGGTTATCTCGATGGGATCTTGTGCCAATACCGGCGGGATGTTCAACACCTACGCCACCGTCCAGGGGGTCGATCGGATCATTCCGGTGGATATCTATCTCCCCGGCTGTGCTCCCCGTCCCGAGACGCTGCAGTACGCGATGATGATGCTGCAAAAAAAGATCCGCCGTGAACCGGCCGATATGAAGAAGAGAAAACTCCAGAGGTTCGTCTGATGAGAAAATATACCCCCAAAGACAACGTACAGGCCAAAGCCAAATATACCGACCGTTTCTGGGTGGCTCCGCGAACACCCCGCTCTCCCGTCGAAGGTGAGCACTACGAAGCGGCCCTCGCCAAGCTCAAGGAGTCGGTGGAGGTCCTCGACGCATGGATCGAGCTGGGTCAGATGCTCGTGACGATCCGCCCCGAGCAGAATGTGGACGCCCTGCGCACGCTGAAAGAGGAGTGCGGATACGCGATGTGCTCCGAACTCAGCGCCGTCGATTACCTGGCGCAAGACGGTGAGTTCGAGATCTTCTATCAGCTGCTCAACCTGGCTGAAGCCAAGCGGATCTGTGTCCTGACCCGGATCAAAGAGAATCAGGCGATCGAGAGCATCGTCCCTCTCTACGCGATGGCCAAGTTCGCGGAGCGCGAGATGTACGATATGTTCGGCATCGTCGTCAACAACCACCCCTATCTGAAGCGGATCATTATGCCCGACGACTGGGAGGGGCATCCTCTGCTCAAGACCTATCCCCTCGAGGGAGACGAATTTGCCAGCTGGTACGAAGTGGACAAGATCTTCGGCAAAGAGTACCGCGACATCATCGGACCCGAGCTGCGTGATCCCGCCCGGATCGACCGCTACGATACCCAGCGCTTCTCCCGCATCGGTCACGAAGTTCCCTTCGGTGCCGATCCCGAACTGGTGGATGAGACCGAAACCCCCATCGAATACAGCAGCGACGTACTGGTGGACTACAACAAAGGCCCCCACAAAGTCCTGGACAAAAGAAAGTAGGAGCCGTCATGCAGCAGCAGCCCAATAAACTCAGACCCTTTTTCGAAAACCTCGAGTTCGAGCGCGACGACAACACGATGGTGATCAACTTCGGCCCCCAGCACCCCTCGGCTCACGGACAGCTGCGGCTCGTCCTGGAGCTCGACGGCGAGCAGGTCGTCAAAGCCTACCCCGACATCGGCTATCTCCACCGCGGGATCGAAAAGATGGCGGAGAATATGATCTACAACGAATTCCTCCCTACGACCGATCGG
Organism: Campylobacteraceae bacterium; assembly: GCA_027080995.1. Classification (GTDB taxonomy): domain Bacteria; phylum Campylobacterota; class Campylobacteria; order Campylobacterales; family Sulfurovaceae; genus Nitratifractor. Next base: position 10,712 of record JALWNT010000023.1, read on the forward strand.
ATGGACTACATCGCTTCCACCTCCAACAACTACGCCTTCGCCCATGCCGTCGAGCGGCTGATCGGCCTGGAGGTTCCCCGGCGGGCGCAGGTGATCCGTACGATGCTCCTCGAACTCAACCGGATCATTTCCCACCTCTTTTTCCTGGCGACCCATGCGCTCGACGTCGGAGCGATGTCGATCTTCCTCTACGCCTTCCGTGAGCGGGAATACGCGATGGACCTGATGGAGGATTACTGCGGGGCGCGACTGACCCATTCCGCGGTGCGTATCGGGGGTGTTCCTCTGGATCTTCCCGAGGGATGGCTCAGTGACTTGACTACTTTCATCGACAAACTGCCCGAGCAGATCAAACTCTACGAAGACCTTCTGACGGAGAACCGCATTTGGCGGATGCGTTTGGAGGATGTGGGCATCGTCACCCCCGAACAGGCTTTGGAGTGGGGATGCACCGGCGTGATGCTCCGCGGCTCGGGGATCGAGTACGACGTCCGCAAGGAGGAACCCTACGAACTCTACGGCGAACTCGATTTCGACATTCCCGTCAGCGATCGCTGCGACAGTTACGGCCGTTACCGCCTCTATATGGAAGAGATGAAGCAATCGGTACGCATCCTGCGTCAGCTGATCGGGATGTACTCCAAGACCGACTCCCAGTTGATGGCCCACGCGCCGCAGTACATCTCCGCTCCCAAAGAGGAGATTATGACGCAAAACTACGCTCTGATGCAGCACTTCGTCCTGGTGACTCAAGGAATGCGTCCTCCCAAAGGGACGGTCTACGCTCCCACCGAGTCCCCCAAAGGGGAGCTGGGGTTCTGGATTCGCAGCGAAGGCGAACCTTATGCCTACCGGCTCAAAGCGCGGGCTCCCAGTTTCTTCCATACGGGGATTTTGCAAGACATTCTGCCGGGAACTTATATCCCCGACGTGGTCACCATCATCGGAAGCACCAACATCGTCTTCGGTGAAGTCGACCGATAAGATCGGACGGTTAGAAAGGAAAAGAGTATGAAACGATACGATTTGCGACACCTTCACGAAAACTTCTACGACCGGATGATCGAACTGATCGAAACGGATCTGAAGCCGGCGGAAGTGGGGATCTTTCTCTTCGAGATCGGAGATTTTTCTCCGATTCAAAAGAGTGCCGATCTAATCAAAGAGCGGGGCCATGAGTTGATGAACTCTCTGAAGTTCAACGAAGTCGACTGGACCGTCGTGGTAAAAAGAAAGGGCGACTGATGGCTCGGGTCCTATTCTCGACCTGGCGGGGTGAGCGGATCGACAACCGCGGCAAAGCCCCCGAGGAGTGGGAAGAATCCGCCTTCAAACTGCCGGAGAATTACGACGAGGGGACGCCGTCGAAAGCCTTCATCGGTTGGGACGGCGTGGCGATCTTCGAGGAGGAGATCGACGCGGTTCGCCTGGCGACCGAATACGCCGCGACCTATCAGAAATACTCCGAAGCCTGCGGACGCTGCGCTCCGGGGCGTTGGGGAGGCCGGATCCTCTACGATCTGCTCGACAAGGTGGCCCGCGGCGAGGGAAGCTTCGAGGATTTGGAGCATCTGCGGGAAGTCTCGCAGACGATGATGCTCACCTCCAAATGCGAAATCGGCCGAACCGTGCCCAAACCGATTCTTGATCTGATGGAGTTCTTCAAAGAACAATTTGACGCGTGCATCCTCGAGCAGAAGAAGTCTCCCCACTACGAGGCTGAGATCAACTACATCGCGAAAGTAACGGCACCGTGTATGGATATGTGCCCCTCCCACGTGGATATCCCCGCCTACATCGAAGGGGTTCGCGATATGCTCTTTACCGAGTCCCTGCAAGCGACGCGGCAGACGATGCCCCTGGCGCATACTTGCGGGCGGGTCTGCCCCCATCCCTGCGAAGACGCCTGCCGACGCGCCAACCTCGATGAGCCGATCTCCATTATGGAGCTCAAGCGCCTGGGCGCCGACTTCGAGACCGACCACCACTTGGGCTTTTTGCACCCGCAGGAGCCCAAGCCCCTGCGCAACGACGGCAAAAAGGTCGCCATCGTCGGGGCCGGCCCTGCGGGCTTGACGGCCGCCTACTATCTTGGCCTGGAGGGGATCAAAGTCGATATCTTCGAAGAGTTGCCCGTCCTGGGCGGAGAAGTGGCGGTCGGCGTCCCCGAATACCGGATGCCCATCGAGCGTTACAACAAGGACATCGAGCTGGTTACTTCGCTCGAAGCGGTGGATGTCTACACCAATCACCGGGTTGACGCCGAGCGCCTCAAGGAGCTTGACGCCGAATACGATGCCGTGCTTCTGGCTTTCGGAACCCGCCTCTCCAAAAAAGTCCGGGCCGAGAACGAACGCGAGGATATGGAAGGATACTGGGGCGCCATCGCGATGCTGGACAAAGTCAATCTCTGGCACAAATATCGCATCGGCGAACCCGCGGCGAAGGAACTCAAAGATACGACGGTGGTTTGTGTCGGCGGAGGGTTCACTTCGATGGATGTGGTCCGCTGTGCGATCCGTGAAGGGGCGAAAAAGGTCATTATGCTCTATCGCCGGGACGAAAAGACGATCATTCGCAACACCACCTACGAAGAGTATCACGAAGCGGTGGAGGAGGGAGTGGAGTTTATTTTCCACTCCGCCATCGAGCGGATCGTCGATGAGAACAACAAGCTCAAGAAACTGATCGTCAATCGTTACGAATTGGTGCCCGATCCCGACGGGGGACGGCCCAGCCTGCAGAAGATCGAAGGGGCCGATTTCGAGATCGAGTGCGATTGGCTGATTCCCGCGGTTTCGCAGTCAGCGGATTTGAGTATCCTTCCCGAGGAGTGGGAGCTCAAACTCACCAGCTGGAACACCCTGCTGACCAACGGCCGCGACTATATGACCAGCCGTCCCGGGCTTTTTGCCGCAGGGGATTGCGAATACGGTCCGATGACCATCGTCAACGCCGTCGGCCAAGCCAAGCGCGCCGCTTCGGTCATCAGTCGTTACATCTACGACGGCAAGGTGAGCCTGACCGACGAAGAGATTATGGAAGATCATCTCAACAAGCTCAAAGTCTACGACAAGAGTGAAAAGATCACGGGATGGATGCCGGGTATTCCGCGCGAGGTGAGCGAAAAACTGACGGTCGACGAGCGCAAAGACAACAACCGGGAGGTCAATCTCGGCTTCACCGGGGAGCAGGCGATCGCCGAAGCGGAGCGCTGTATGCGCTGTTACTACATTTCGATGGTGGCGGTGTGAGATGAGCGAAACAAGACGAATGCCCGAAACGGTGACGCTGACGATCGACGGCAAGACGATCACGACGAAATGGGGGACGACGATCCTGCAGGCCGCTCGTGAAAACGGGATTTACATCCCGACGATGTGCTACCTGAGCAAGGTCGAGCCGATCGGTTCGTGCCGAATGTGCGTCGTCGAGGTCGACGGAGTCGACGGGATGATCCTCTCTTGCCAGGAAAAGGCCGTCGACGGAGCGGTGATCCGTACAAACAGTGAAGAGCTTTTTGCCGAACGGCAGAAGATTATGAAACTCTACGACGTCAACCACCCCCTCGAGTGCGGGGTCTGTGACAAAAGCGGCGAATGCGATCTGCAGAACAAGACCCTCGAATTTCGTGTCGATCGGCAGGACTTCTCCGCGCGCGATCAGCACCGGCCGGTCAAAGACTGGGGGTTCATCAGTTACGATCCTTCGCTTTGTATTATGTGTGAAAAGTGCGTGCGTACCTGTGCCGAGATCATCGGCGATGACGCGCTGGCCATCGAGACGGGAGGCTACAAGTCGACCATCGTCAACACCCGAGATCTGGATGAGTGCGCGCAGTGCGGCGAGTGTATGGCCGTCTGTCCCGTCGGAGCGTTGGTCAGTACCGACTTCAAATACACGAGCAACGCCTGGGAGCTCGACTACGTTCCCGCCAGCTGCGCCCACTGTTCGGCGGGCTGTCAGCTCTACTACAACGTCAAGCACAGCTCCATCGAGAATCCCGAGCCGAAGATTTACCGCGTCACCAACGATTTCGAGTTCAGTACCCTCTGCGGAGCGGGTCGCTTCGGATACGATTTTGAAAACCGCGAAGCGAAACGGGACCCCGAGACCCTCGCCGCGGCTACGGAAGCTTTCCGGAAAGCGGAGACGATCCGCTTCGCGTCGGTTCTGAGCAACGAAGAGGCGCTTCTGCTCGGTCGTATCGCCGAAAAGAGCGGAGCGAAGCTGGTCTGCGACGAGGCACGGGGCTTTCAGAAGTTCCTGCGGGCCTACCGTGAAGCTTCGGGACGCTCGCTCCCGACGGCGGATCTGGAGGCGGTGCGTCGCAGCCGGGTGATTCTGACGCTGGGGACCCGCCTCTACGACGATGCTCCGATGGTCAAATTTGCCGTGGCGACCGCGAGCCGAAGAGAGAAAGCTCAGGTCATCTACTGCCATCCGATCGAGGATCCCCGGCTGCAGAAGCAGGTGACGCAGTTCGTCAAATACGAAGCGGGAAGCGAAGAGGGGGTCGCGGCACTGCTGGCGGCGACACTACTCGAGCGTACCCAAGTTCCCGAGGAGCTCGCCAAGTACCTTGACGGACTCGATATCGGTTATCTGAGTGCGGAGAGCAATGTTTCCGAGGAGGAGCTCGAGCGGCTGAAGCTGACGCTCTGGAAACGACGACGCTTTACCCTGATCGTCGGAGAAGATCTTTACAACCATCCCCGTGTCGAAAACATCGCGCGTCTCCTGGCGGTAATCGAGCGCTACAGTGACTTTGAGCTGCTGGTGATCCCGCCGGCTTCCAATACGCTGGGGATCGCGTCGATCTGCGATCTGGCCGATGAAGCCAGCGGCTATACCGTCGGGGTGAACGCTCCGGGAGATTATGTGCTCAGTGCCTTGGGAGACGGGGATTGCGACCTGCCGGCGATGAATCAGCAGGAGGGGACCCTGGTCAACCTGGAGGGGCGCGTCGTTCCGACACATCCCGCACTCCCCTACGCGGGGTGGGAGCTGGCGGATATCGCCCGTGCCTTGGAGATTCCGATCCGCGAGATCATCGATCTGACGCCTGAGCTTCCCTCGGAAGCGGGCTTCAAGGCGGTGGAGTTTGACGACCTGCCCGATTACTTCGACGCTACAGGTGTCGAGCATCGGGGGTATAAGCTAGAAACAACGCGGAGCGAGCCGACGATCGGCGCACCCGAAGAGCCGGAAGAGTTGGAGAGCTACGACGGGACCGTACTCTACCGATGCAATCCGGATCGACAATTCTCCCCCTTCACCGCCAAGGCCCACCAGCTGAACGAGAGAGCGGAACTTCGCGGTTCCGCCCAGTTTGCCGCCGCCGCGAAACTCCGAGATGGGGACCGGATACGTTTTACGCAGGACGGAATCCGCTTTGAGAGAGTGTTTAGCATCGATACAACCCTCAAAGGAACGGTGGCGATCAACCCCGTTTTCGATACCGGATTAAGCGCCTTTGCGATATCCTCATATCGATTCAGTCCCGTAAAAATTGAGAAAGTAGGGGAGGCCGATGAGTAAAAAAGAGATCACGATCACCATAGACGGCGTGGAGTGTCGTACCTGGGAAGGGGAGTATCTCCTCAACGCCGCCCGGGCCAACGGCATCTTCATCCCCGCCATCTGTTACCTGACCCGATGTTCGCCGACCCTGGCTTGCCGGATCTGTCTTGTCGAAGCCGACGGCAAACGTGTCTATTCCTGCAACGCCAAGGCAAAAGAGGGGATGAACGTCGTCACGCAGAGCGAAGAGATCCTCGAAGAGCGGCGGGCGATTATGGAAGTTTACGACGTCAACCACCCGTTGCAGTGCGGAGTCTGTGACCAGCACGGAGAGTGCGAATTGCAGAACTATACCCTCGAGCTGGGAGTCGACAGCCAGCATTTCGCGGTCCCCGATACGATGCGCGAAGTCAAGGAGTGGTCGACGGTACTGCACTACGACGCCGGGCTCTGCATCGTCTGCGAACGCTGTGTGACCGTCTGCAAGGATATGATCGGAGACAGCGCGCTGAAAACCGGTCCCCGCGGCGGTCCGGCCGTCGACAAAGCCTACAAAGAGACGGCCCCCAAAGACGCTTACGCGATGTGGAACAAGCTCCAGAAGTCGATTATCGTCCCCAGCAACGGTACCGAGCACACCAATTGCTCCGACTGCGGCGAATGTACCGCCGTCTGCCCCGTCGGTGCACTCACGGAGAGGGATTTCGTCTACAAGGCCAATCCCTGGGAGCTCAAGGAGATCCCCGCCACCTGCGCCCACTGCTCCAGCGGCTGCCACCTCTACTACGAGACACGATTCACTTCGATTGATAACCACGACGAAATGATCTTCCGGGTCAAGAACGAGTGGAACTTCCAGAGCCTCTGCGGAGCGGGACGCTTCGGTTACGATTACGAAAACCGGGATGTGACGAAAGATGAAAAGGCGTTTGCCAAGGCGGTAGAGGCTCTGAAGAAAGCGAAAACCGTCCGATTCTCTTCAATGATCACAAACGAAGAGGCTCTGATGCTTCAACGTCTGAAAGAGGAGAGGGGTGTGCGACTTGTCAACCCCGAAGTGCGTCCTTTCCAGCGTTTCTTGGCCGCGTATGCCAAAGCGGCGGGTCGCAGCCTCTACGGCAGTGACTACAAAGCGATTATGCAAGAGTCGGATTTTGTCGTCAGTGTGGGCGCGGCTCTGCGCAACGACAACCCCAACGCCCGCTACGCCTTCAACAACGTTCAGAAGATGAACAAGGGCGCGGGCCTCTACTTCCACCCCGTCGGTGACACTCTGGTCCCTACCTTCGGCAAGAGCGTGGAGTGCATCGCCCACAAACCGGGGCAGGAAGAGACGGCGCTCTATCTGGTCCTCGACCTCTTTGCGGATCGGGAGAATCTGCCCGAGTACATCAAAACCTATCTCGACGGCTTCCACGAAACCCGAAAGCGCACGATCAAAGAGCGGGTGATGAAAGAGGTGGTCGAAAAGGTGCTCGACAAAGAGAGCGGGGAAGAGAATGAGGTCAAAAAGAAAGTCCCCGAGATGGTGGAGAAGGAGGTGGAGTACGACCACAACCTTCTCGTCGAAGCTTTAGGAGGCGATCCCGTCGCTTTCGCCGACAGCTTCGAGAAGATGATGAAAAAGAAGAGTTCTTTCGCGCTCATCGTCGGCGAGGATCTCTACGGACATCCCCGCTGGGAAAACCTGGCGAAACTCGTCGCATTGGCGGAGAAGCACTGCGGGATGAAGCTGGCGATGATCCCTCCCAAGTCCAACGCGCTTGGCGTCGCGCTGATCTGCGATCTCGACGACTCGGCCGAGGGGTATACGGTGGGCTACAACCAGCCCGGCGATTTCCGCCTCAGCGCTCTGGGAGAGGGGGATCTGGATATGCCGGCGATGAACCAGCAGGAGGGGACGATGAGCACAATGAACAAGAGGGTCGTTCCCACCAACGCGGCGCTGGAATACGGCGGTTACGAACTCAACGACCTGATGAATGCTTTGGGCCTGGGCAAACGCCTTAGCGTGGACTGGACGGCGGAATTGCCGGTCGACAAAGGCTTCCAGGCCGTAGAGTTCGACGATCTCTCCGACGGTTTCCTCAACGACGGAACCGAGGTGCGCGGTTACGCACTGACCGCTTTCAAGAGCCGACCCTCCGCCGCCAAAGTCGCTGCCGCGAGCGAGGAGGCGGTGCTGGAGGGGGAGATCGCCTACCGCTGCAATCCCCAGCGGCAGTTCAACGATTTTACGGACAAGGCGCATCAGATCTTCGAAGCCTTCGCTCTCTACGCGTCTCCCGAGAAGGCGGAGGCGCTCGGAGAGAGGGTCGAAGTGGTCTTCGAAAAGGGATCGCTGCTTTTGGATGTAGTGGCCGACGAGAGAATGCAAGGTGAAATCGTGGAGATTCCCGATTTCAAGGCGGACCGGGATGTCTACGGACTTTTCGGTGAAAGCCGCTATGCGAACGTAACTATCAAAAAGGTGTAGCAATGGATGGATATATCATAGCGACAGTCATCAAAGCCGTTCTGGTCCTGTCGATCATCGCGGCACTGGCGGGCTTCGGGACTTATCTTGAGCGGAAAGTCCTCGCCTTTATGCAGCGCCGACTCGGGCCGATGCATGTCGGCCCCTACGGATTGCTCCAGCTGGCTGCCGACGGGATCAAGCTCTTTACCAAAGAGGATTTCATTCCGTCGGGAGCCAACCGGCTGATCTTTATGATTGCGCCGATGATTACGGCGGCGACGGCTTTCATCGCTCTGGCGGCGGTTCCGTTGCTGCCGGAGTTCAAGCTCTTCGGCGTAACCGTCAAGCCGATTATCTCGGATCTCGATATCGGGATTCTCTTCGTTCTCGGAATGATGGCGGCCGGGCTCTACGGGCCGCTGCTTGCGGGAATGGCTCAGAACAACAAATGGGGACTTCTCGGTGCGGCACGGACCGCGGCGGTCTTTCTCAGTTATGAGGTCGTGACCGGTCTGTCGATCCTGGCGCCCATTATGATCGTCGGATCTCTTTCACTGATCGATTTCAACAACTATCAAGCCGGAGGGATGGGTGAGTGGCTGATTTGGAAACAACCTTTGGCCTTCGTGCTCTTCTTGATTGCGGGATTCGCCGAGACCAACCGGACACCCTTCGACTTGATCGAGAACGAGTCGGAGATTATCGCCGGTTACGCGACCGAATACAGCGGAATGCGTTGGGGGATGTTCTTCATCGGCGAGTACGCCAATATGATCACGATCGGTTTCCTCGCTTCGTTGGTCTTCCTTGGGGGCTTCAACGACTGGGGATTCCTGCCCGGAGGGCTGGCGATCATCCTCAAAGTCAGCTTCTTCTTCTTTTTCATGCTTTGGGTACGGGCTTCGTGGCCGCACATCCGGCCCGATCAGTTGATGTGGCTCTGCTGGAAAGTGCTGATGCCCCTGGCGGTAATCAACGTCACCATCACCGGCTTCGTGATGATGGTATAAGGAGAGAACGATGAGTCTGGAACAATTCAAAAACCGTAACGTCGGCACGCAGAACTACACGATGCTCGACCTGGGGGAGCGTCCCAAAACCGGATGGGACCGTTTCAAACAGGTCGCACGCCGCAGTGTGAAGCTTGAGCTTTTTACGGGGCTCAAGGTTACGTTCAGAGAGATGATCAAAGCGCTCTTCATGGGAGAGATGCATACGATCAAATATCCCTTCGAGAAACTCCCTATCTCACCGAGATACCGGGCCATTCACGAGATGAAGCGCTTGCTGGAGAGCGGGCATTACCGCTGCATCGGCTGTGGACTGTGTGAAAAGATCTGCATCGCCGACTGCATACGGATGGATACGCGCTACGATGAAAATCAGCGCAAAGAGGTCAGTGAATATACGATCAACTTCGGACGATGCATCTTCTGCGGCTATTGCGCCGAAGTCTGTCCCGAGTTGGCGATCGTTCACGGCGGACGGTACGAAAACGCCAGCGAACAGCGGGCGAGCTTCGCACTCTTCGAAGATATGCTCACCCCCCTGGATCAATTGAATCAGCAGCAGGAATTCCCCGGCTTCGGCGCGGTCTCTCCGGATGCGGACAAGAAGATCAAAAAAACGCCGCTGGCCTACTAAGGAGTCATGATGGAAACCTTTGCTTTTTATCTCTTTTCGATCCTGATCGTCGGACTCTTCTGTGTCACCGTGATGAGCCGCAATATTCTCTATGCGATGACGTCTTTGGCGGCGGGAATGGTGCTGATTTCTGGACTCTTCTTCCTGCTCGGTGCCGATTTTCTCGGTGTCGTTCAGTTGATCGTCTACGTCGGCGCCGTGATGGCGCTCTACGCGTTCGGGATGATGTTTTTCGATGCGACCGGAACAGTCAAGGAGAACAATACGCCGGCGACGACAGTCTTTCTTCTGGGGGGACTCAGTGCCGTTGTCCTGGTTGTGATCTTCGCCGCTCCCGCCATCGGCGGCAACGTTCACGCTCTCTATCCGACACCGGAAGGAGCGACCAATCCTCAGGCGGTCGGATTGGTTCTTTTCACCAAATATCTGATCCCCTTCGAGGTCGCGGCGGTAATGCTTCTTGTGGCGATGATCGCCGGCATTATTCTCGCCGGAAAGAAAATGGACAAGAGCCTCTCGAGGATGAAGGATGAGAGTGCAGTCAGTGAAAAGGATGTCAAATGATAGGATTGGGTCATTATCTGATACTCGCGGCCTTGCTGTTTAGCATCGGGCTTGTGGGCGTCATTCGGCGGAAAAATCTGCTGATGCTCTTCTTCGCCACGGAGATTATGCTCAACGCCGCCAATGTGGCGTTTGCCGCGATTTCGAGCTATTACCATGATCTCAGCGGCCAAATGTTCGCGTTCTTCATCATTGCGGTTGCAGCCTCGGAAGTGGCTGTCGGGTTGGGACTTTTGATCCTGCTTTACAAGAAGTACGGCACGCTGGATCTCGATAACTTTACAATGTTGAAGGGGTGATCATGGAAAGTCTGGTATATACCGCGCTCTTTGCGCCTCTGGTCGGATCGCTTTTTGCCGCACTTTTCGGGATGAAGCCGAAAAGCCTGTGGACGGGGACGGTGACCTCCCTTCTGCTTTTCGTCTCCTTCGTCGCATCCGTACTCCTTCTGCAGCATGTGATGGAGGTCGGGCCCGTTCACGTGACCTTGATGGATTGGATCGTTGCCGGCGATATGCGGATCCCCTTCGGCTTCAACGTCGATCAGGTAACCGCGGTGATGATGGCGGTGGTGACACTGGTGTCGACGGTTGTGCACGTCTATTCCAACGGCTACATGGAGCATGACAAAGGCTTCAACCGTTTCTTCAGCTATCTCTCCGCCTTCGTCTTCTCGATGCTGGTCTTGGTCATGAGCGACAACTTCCTGGGTCTCTTTATCGGATGGGAAGGAGTAGGAGTCTGCTCCTGGCTCCTGATCGGCTTCTGGTACCACAAAGAGGATGTCACCCGGGATGTCAACCCTTCCATCTCTCCCTCCTGGGCCGCCAACGAAGCGTTCATTATGAACCGGATTGCCGACCTGGGAATGCTTGTCGGTATTTTCCTGATCTATTGGAACGTCGGTTCGCTGCAGTATGATGAAGTTTTTGCCGCCGTCCCTCAGATGAGTCATACGCTTCTGGTGGCGATCGGTATTTTCCTTTTCATCGGAGCGATGGGAAAATCGGCACAGTTCCCTCTGCATACCTGGCTGGCCGATGCGATGGAGGGTCCTACCCCGGTTTCGGCGTTGATCCATGCCGCGACGATGGTTACCGCCGGTGTCTACCTGGTCATTCGGGCACATCCTCTTTACAGTTCCATTCCTGAAGTCGGATATTTTATCGCGTTGCTTGGAACCTTCGTTGCGATTTTCGCCGCCTCGATGGCGCTGGTCAACCGGGACCTGAAACGTATCATTGCGTATTCGACCCTTTCGCAGTTGGGGTATATGTTTGCAGCGGCGGGACTCGGAGCCTATTGGGTGGCGCTCTTTCACCTTGCCGCTCATGCCTTCTTCAAAGCTCTGCTCTTCCTGGGGGCCGGAAACGTGATGCACGCGATGCACGATGAGCTCGACATTTTCAAGATGGGCGGGCTCAAGAAAGTCATGCGATGGACGTACATCTATATGGGAGTCGCTTCGCTGGCTCTGTGCGGTATTTGGCCGCTGGCGGGCTTCTACTCCAAAGATACGATTTTGGAGGTCGCTTTCAACGAGCACACTTACGGGATTTGGTTCGTGCTTTGGTTGACCGCCGGATTGACCGCGTTCTACAGTTTCCGCCTGGTCTTCCTGACCTTCTGGAGCGACGAGCGCTACAAGAAGTACGGATTCCATCCCCATGAGGTGCAAAAATATGTTCTTTGGGCGATGGCGCCTCTGGGGATTCTGGCCGTGGTCTTCGGCTGGTGGAAAGAGGAGTTCATGGAGTTCGTTACGCAGCTGCTGCCCGCGTACGAGGTGAGTGAGCATACCCACCATATGGTGCCGATCCTGATCGTTGTTACGAGCGCCATCGCGATCGGAGGTATTGTCGTCGCGTATGTGCTTTATCACAAACGTTTGCGCCGCAATCCCAAAATCGAGGCGAGCTTGCCCTATCGGGTGTTGAGCAACCAATACTACATTCCGATTCTCTACGAGAAAGCGATCAGTAAGCCGTATGCCGAACTCGCCGACATCGCATGGAAAGAGATCGATATGCAGGTCGTCGATGCGACGGTCGACGGTATCGCGAAACTCGTCGAAGAGAGCGGTGACGAGACCCGGAAGATGCAAACCGGTAATCTTTCGGATTACCTCAAGTGGATGGCTGCCGGAGCGATTATCCTCGCGGTTTTGGCCATCGTCGCCGTAGTGAAGAGTTAAGGAGAGAATGGTATGGAAAATATATTAAGTGTTTTGATCTTTTTCCCGCTCATCGCGGCGTTGCTGGGGATCCTCGTCAAGAAAGAGACGATCCGCGTCTACGGCTTGACCGTCGCGGCGATCGAGTTTCTTTTGTCGCTGTGGCTCTGGTTCGCCTTTGACCCGGCCAACAGCGGCTTCCAGTTTATTGAGTACGTCCCTCTGGTGAGTGATTTCGGCATCAATTACTATTTGGGAGTCGACGGAATCAGTCTCTTCATCGTCATTATGGCGGCATTGATTACCCTGATCGGGATTATCAGCCTGGGGGAGGTCAAGGATCTGAAGAATATGATCATCTCCCTGTTGCTGCTCGAAACAGCCATGGTCGGCGTCTTCGTCTCTTTGGATGCAATCGTTTTCTACCTTTTTTGGGAATTCTCGCTGGTACCGATGCTCTACATTATCGGTTACTGGGGAGGAGAGAAACGCCTCTATGCGGCGATCAAATTCTTCCTCTACACCTTTGCCGGTTCATTGATTATGCTGGTGGGGATGCTTTACATCGCGTATGTCTATCAGTCCGTTGCCGGGGTCTGGAGCTTCTCCTTGACCGACTGGTACGCCCTGGTTCTGCCGATTTCCGTGCAGAAGTGGCTTTTTTGGGCCTTTTTCCTCGGTTTTGCGATCAAGGTACCTATGTTCCCCTTCCATACCTGGTTGCCCTACGCGCACGGGCAGGCTCCTACGGTCGGTTCGGTCATCCTGGCGGCCGTACTGCTAAAAATGGGAACCTACGGCTTCGTCCGCTTCTCCCTGCCGCTCTTCCCTGATGCGGCGGTGGCCTACATCGTACCTGTCGGTGTGATCGCTTTGATGATGATCATCTATACGGCGATGGTCGCTTATGCGCAGAAGGATATGAAGCAGGTGATCGCCTACAGTTCGATTTCCCATATGGGGGTCATTGTCCTGGGAACGTTCGCGATGAACGCGGTGGGAATTACCGGTTCGATTTTCCTGATGCTCTCGCACGGGATTGTTTCGGGTGCGCTCTTCCTTCTCGTGGGGGTCATCTACGACCGTCGCCATACCAAACTGATGAGTGAATTCGGCGGATTGGCGTCCGTGATGCCTCGCTACGCGGTGGTTTTCGGTATTATGCTGATGGCGTCCGTGGGATTGCCGCTGACGATCGGATTCGTCGGCGAATATCTTTCTCTGGCGGGCTTTTTCCGGGTCGCTCCGGTCATGACTCTGGTCGGCGGAACGTCGATCATTTTGGGAGCGGTCTATATGCTCTCGCTTTACAAGAAAACCTTTTTCGGTCCGGTAACAAAAGAGGAGAACAAAAAACTCTTCGATCTCAACGGACGTGAATTGACGGCACTGATTCCCTTGGTCGCCATCGTCATTTGGCTGGGGGTCTATCCCAAGCCGGTATTGGTGCCCATCGACAACAGCGTCAAAGCGCTGGTCTCCTTTATGCAGGAGAAGGCCCAGACTCCTGAGGCCAAAGCCATTATCCATGTAAGTACAAGCAGCAAGGAGGCGAAATAATGTTGCAGCCTATCTCCGTAAATATGGCCTCGTTGAACTTAAGCACTCTCTCCCCGATGTTGGTAGTCGTGGGTGGAGCGTTGCTGATCCTGATTATCGATTTGCTCAAGAAGAATCTGGATAAGTCTCTTTATGTGACACTTTCTATTTTGATTCTGTTTGTCGATTTCGGTGCGACGCTGAGCCTTGGAATCAACCAACGTGGTTTTTTTGATGTGATGCTTATTGACGGTATTTCTGTTGTCTCCCAACTGTTGATACTGATCGCTTCGATGCTCTTTATTCCTCTGGCCCTGACTCAGAAACGTTTCCATGAATACTCTTATCCCGAGTATTTCGCGCTTTTTCTCTTCATGGTGGCCGGCTTCCAGTTTATGGTGGCGACGGACAATCTGATCCTGATCTTCGTCGGTTTGGAGACCGCCTCCTTGGCTCTTTATACCCTAATCGCGATGCACAATACTCCCGGTTCCCACGAAGCGGCGATCAAATATTTTACGTTGGGTGCGATGGCCGCGGGATTTTTCGTGATGGGTGCGGCGGCCATCTATGCCGTCACCGGTGCAGTCGAACTCTACGATGTTGCCAAGGTAATGCAGGCGCGAATGAGTGAGCCCGGTATTCTCGTTCCCGTGATCGGAGGCGCCTTGCTGATGATGGTCGCGATCGGTTTCAAAGTTTCATTGATCCCCTTTCACCTCTGGACACCGGATGTTTACGAGGGATCCAGTGCGCCGATGGCCGGATATATGTCAATCGTTCCCAAAATTACAATGATGGTGGTCGCGATGCGTCTTCTCGGCCTCTATGTCGATATGGGTGTCGAGCCGGTGCGGTGGATGATCATCGCGTTGGCTGTCGTAACGATGACGCTTTCGAATATGATGGCGCTCGTTCAAGAAGATGTCAAGCGGATGCTTGCATACAGTTCGATTTCCCATGCCGGATTTGTCATGGCGGCGCTGGCTTTGGATACGACCAAAGCGTACAGCAGTATCTTCCTCTACTATACGCTTTTCCTCTTTACGAACCTGGGGGCCTTCGCGATGCTTTGGATCAGCCGGCACAAGGGGCAAACCTATCATTCCCGTTTCCATCATCCCTATGAAAAATTTGCAGGTTTGATTCATACCTCGCCGCAGGGAGCCGTTATCATGGCGATCTTTATGCTCTCGCTGACCGGCGTACCTCCTTTCAGTCTCTTCTGGGGAAAACTTTATGTCATCAGTGCGACGGTGGACGCGGGGTATCTTTGGTTGGCGATCGTTATGGCGATCAACAGTGCCATCGCCGCGTATTACTATCTGAAACTGATCGTCTATATGTTCCTCAAGCCGCCTGCACCCGGCATTGAAGCGGTCGGCATCAACAGCTCCAAGCCTCTTGTGGTAATTGTAGGCATTTCTGTCACCGTGACTGCTCTGTCGGTTTTTATCATGCAGCCTCTGCTCTCCTACATCAGTTATATGGTGAGTGTCAGCGGTTATTGAGAGACATTTTTTCTGAGCTCGGTCCTTTTCTCCGGTTTGTCCGGGAAAAGAGTCATTCATTTACAAAATGCTTTTCTACTCTTGAGGATGGGGAGAATTTGCAACGTTTGATGCTTCCCATAGGGACACAATTTTCTTTCTTATTGTGTCGATGTCCCCACGTATAACGTTACGAAATTGGCTTCGATTGAAAGTCTCCTGTCGCTTGGCGAGCCGTGCAGTGTTGATGACAATTTTTTCTTCAAGTTCCTTGCGGTTTATTCGCCCGTCAAAATAATCTAAAACTTCCCGGATGCCGATGGCTTTCATCGCGTTGGGCGAACGCCCGTAATGATACTCCAATCCTGCAACCTCATCTATTAGACCTTGGTCGAACATTTTTTTTGTTCGAAGAGATATGCGTTGTCGTAATTCTGAACGAGAGCGACGTATTTCGAAAATGGGCATCGAGTTCTGTAGAGGGGATTGGGGAGGGTGCAGCGCAAAATGCTGGCTTGGTGGAATACCGGTCGAAAAATAAACTTGCAAACCTTTTTCGATACGATAACGATCTTTTGAAGAGATCTTGGCTGAATATAGGGGATCGATGTTGGAGAGATACTTATGGGCCTGTGAAAGATCATCAAGAAGCGAGTTGAGAGCAGAACGTTTTTCTCCGCTGAGTGGAGGAAGAGGGCTGATTCCCTCAATAAGCATTTTGAGGTAGAACGAACTTCCTCCTACGATAATCATCGGGCGATTTTCCTGCAAGGATCGTTGGGAGATCCCCTTGAAATGACTCAGAAATTTGGTGACATCGAATGGTTCGCGGGGTGAAAGAAGGTCGATTCCGTAATGAGGAATATCTTTACGTTCTTCTTTTGAGGGTTTAGCGGATGCTATATCAATCTCTCTATAGACGGCCAGGGAATCGAGTGAGAGAATCAGAGCGTCATATCGGGAGGCAAGCTCGAGAGCCAATGAGCTTTTACCTGAGGCAGTTGCACCGATTAGGGCGATCACTCTGGACTTCTGCCGCATATTTTCACTCCGCTTTTTATAAAATGATTACGCTATTATAATGATACATCAACAAATGTGAAAGAAGGAGAAGCGGTTTTACTATGTTAGAGGATTCTGTGTGGATCAATTCTGGAACAAGTGAAAGGCTCGAACAATATCAAGGAAAGTAATGGCAAGGAAAAGTGACGAAAAAAAACTCTATGATGAATTGACCATCAAAATGTTGGTTCGACTGTGTAAAATATGTACGGACCCGTTTGATCTTTTTTATCATATGCTGAAGACGGCAAGACTTCAGAGTTTTTCTGTGATCCTTCTACGATCAGATATGGAAAATTTTGCCGATTTTCTTAAAAAAAACAAAAGAAAAACTGATGTTCTTTATGAAGTTGAAGGCGAAGACGATTTGTATGTACTTCTCTGTCAGGAAACTCAGGTGGACGGGGGATTCTATTTTATGAAAAGACTGGCACAAATTATAGAAGAGGCCAAAATGCCTTCGTTCCGAGCGGCTATCATCGGTGTAGAAAATACTCGTTACGAAATAGAAGAACTTCTTTTTTTCATCGTAGATACCTATTTGAAGCTCGATGAGGATTGGGAAAAAGAGTTTGTTTTCCGATCGGTACAGTGAGAATGAATATGAGACAAGATTTTCTTTTTGACAAGCACTATCCGTACAATCTTGCCAACCTGATTACTTTCGGAAACATCGCCTGCGGAATTCTGGCCCTCTATTTTATAGGAAAACATGAGTTCTTCGTGGCGATTGTTTTGGCTTGGATCGCCGGTGCCCTTGACATTGCAGACGGCAAGGTGGCCCGTAAGTACGGTCTTTCGACGGAATTCGGTGTGCAGCTCGACAGTTTCGCTGATTTCCTCTCTTTTGTCGTGATGCCGAGTTTCCTACTTTTTTACGCATTGCAGAAGAGATCAGTCTTGCAAGAGATTGTCTTGGGAGTGATCTTTATCTATTATATCATCAGCGGCCTACGCCGCCTCGTCGTCTTCAATCTCAAAGCCGACGCCGGCAGTGTGGAGAAGTATTTCGAGGGAGTGCCGACACCGTTGGGTGCGATTCTGCTCTGGGTACTCTATCTGCTTTACAGCTATGGTCTCATCACTTCGACGTGGGTCATTGGAGTTTTGGTGCTGCTGATTGCCTGGTCGCTCAACTCGACGCTGAAGATACCGCATCCATAGCGGGAACTTTGTTCCCGAGTGAGGAGTGAAGAGTGCGGAGTGAAGAGTTTTAGAAAGATCGCTTTGCGATCTGTTTTATCTGAATGAGGAGATCTGTGAATACGGTGTCAATCAAAAAGAGACTTTCGGATTTTTCCGAACTGGTGATGTTCCAGCATTCGGTTTTTTCGCTGCCCTTCATCTTCGTGGCGATGGTCGTGGCTGCAGATGGATGGTTCGGATGGCGTCTGTTGATCCTTGGAGCTTTGGCGGCGGTGACGGCACGAAATTTTGCCATGGGGGTCAATCGCTATCTTGATCGTGACATCGATGCCCTCAATCCCCGGACGAAGGGGCGTCCTTCGGTGGACGGTCGCGTGAGCGAAGGACAGATGCTGGGCTTCATCGCTCTCAACGCCGCCGCCTTCATCGTCGTCGCCTGGGCGATCAACGATCTGGCGTTCAAACTCTCGATACCGATACTGATCGTCTTGGGGGCCTACACCCTCTTCAAACGCTTTAGCGCGCTCGCGCACCTGGTCCTGGGGGTCTCCCTGGGGTTGGCCCCTATCGCGGGGGCGGTCGCTGTAGAGGCGGAGATTCCGGCCTGGTCGCTCTGGCTTGCCGCGGGGGTGACGTTTTGGGTGGCGGGCTTCGATCTGCTCTACAGCCTCCAGGATATGGAGTTCGACCGGCGTCACGGATTGCATTCGATTCCGGCGAAGCTGGGAGCTCGTAAGACGATGAATCTCGCGGCGGTTTTTCATCTCATCACGATTCTATGCTGGGAATTTTTTGTCCGCGATGCGGGCCTGGGAAGCTGGGCACAGCTTGCCGTTCTCCTCTCGGGAGGGATGCTTGGCTATGAGCACTATCTGGTTCGCAGAGATTTTCGTCAGATCGATCGAGCATTTTTTACCGTCAACGGATATCTCGGGTTTCTCTTTTTCGCTCTGATCGTTCTGGATGTCTCGATGAGGGGATGAAAGAGATTTTTCGGTTTTCAGCCCTCTTTTCGATGCAATAGATAGGGGTTGCGCTGGGCGGTGGGCATGATGCGTACGTGCTGGATATTGACGTGCTCGGGGGTGTTGAGGATGTAGAGGGCGAGGTCGGCGATGTCTTGGGCCGTAAGCGGCTCGTAGCCGGCGTAGACGGCGTCGCGTTTGGCCCGGTCGCCCTCGAAGCGGACGTCGCTGAATTCGGTATCGACGGCGCCGGGTGCGAGGGTGGCGACGCGGATACGGGTCCCCATCGCATCGACGTTCATCGCGTCGCCGAGCATATGCACCGCGGCTTTGGTGGCGCAGTAGACGTTGCCGCCGGGGTAGGCGGTTTCGCCGGCGATGGAGCCGAGATTGAGAATGTGGCCGCGGTCGCGCTCGCGCATCTGGGCCATCACGAGGCGGGTGACGTAGAGGAGGCCCTTGACGTTGGTGTCGATCATCCTCTCCCAGTGCTCCACCTGCCCTCGGTCCAGAGGCTCAAGCCCGAGGGCGAGGCCGGCGTTGTTGATCAGGATGTCGACAGCGTGGCGCTCGAGGGCGGGGGCGAGGGTGCGCTCCACGGCGTCAGGGTCGCTGACATCCATCGGCAGGACGATGACGGCGACGGCCTCCTTCTCCTCCAGCTCTCTGGCGAGGCGTTCGAGCTTTTCGACCCGGCGGCCGGTGAGGAGCAGGTGGCAGCCGGCGGCGGCGAGGGCACGGGCGCAGGCTTTGCCGATGCCGGAGCTCGCACCGGTGATCAGTGCGGTTTTGCCTTTGAGTCGGTTTTCCATGGCGGAGATCCTTTCAGTCGAGGTCGATCCCTGAGTTGCGCGAGGTGAAGGCACCGGCACGCATCTCTTTGAGGAAAGTTTCGAGGTCGTAGCGGCGCCGGTAATCGGGAGTCATGATGTGGACGATGATCTCCCCCAGGTCGGCGACGATCCAGTCGTCGCTTTCGTCGGAGCCGTAGAAGTTTTCGCCCAGAGGTTTGAGCTCCTCTTTGAGGTTATCGAAGAGGGCCTGGGTGTGTTTGCCTCCCAGGGAGTTGGCGAGGACGACCTGCTTGGCGATGTAGTCGACATCCCCCAGGTCGAAGACTTCGATCTCTTCGGCTTTTTTGCTGTCGAGCAGATCGACGATTCGGGTTACACGGTCGGTAAGTGTCACGGTTTTTCCTTGCGTTGGGATGAAGGGGCGGGATAGAGGGCTTCGACCTCTTCCCGGATGGCCGGATCGAGAAACTCCCGCTTTTGCCCCTTCCGAATTTCGGTGGAGCTGACGGGGATCTCGAGCGAAAGCAGCCGATAGCGGCGCAGCATCGAGGTATCGGGGGCGCAGCCCGGCCGGGTGACCACGATCCAGGTGATGTCGCGATTGAGTTCGTCAAATCGGTACCAGTCGCGCAGTGTCGCCAGATTGTCGGCGCCGACGACGAGGTACTCGATGGGGTGGTCGCGACGCAGGGCCCTAAGCGTTTCCCAGGTCCGCACCGGGCGCTCCTGTCGGATTTCGTAGTCGCTGACGACGACGCCCGGGGCGGCGCAGACCCGGCGGCACCACTGTAGACGTTTTTGGGCCGGGGCATGGCTGCGGTTTTTGAAGGGATTGAGCCAGGCGGGGACGACGACAACCTCGTCGATTTCGGGCAGGGCGAGAAGCGCTTCGACGATGCGGCGGTGTCCGAGATGGGGCGGATCGAAACTTCCTCCGAAGAGAGCGCTGTGATGCGGCTGCTTAACCAAACGATAACCTCGACTTGAGTAAAATAGATCGCTATCATACCACAAACGTCTCCGTCCGGGAGCCGGGAAATTAAAGGAGGAATTTTTCTATGCTCAAAACGATCAAAGACCTCGAGATCGACGGCAAAACCGTCTTTATCCGCTGCGACTTCAATGTGCCGATGGATGAGTTCGGCAACATCACCGACGACCGGCGGATCCGCTCGGCGTTGCAGACGATCCGCTACTGCATCGACCGGGATTGCCGCGTGGTTCTCGCCTCCCATTTCGGCCGGCCGGAAGCGGGAAAGTTTGATGAAAAATATAGCCTATTCCCGGTCTACAAGCGGCTCGACAATCTTCTCAAGATCAAGAACGAGCTCTTCTTCGACGATTCGAAAAGCGGAGCGGTGGTGACGCCGCGGGCCAAAGAGCTCTTTGCAAAAATGCAGCCGCGGGATGTTCTCTTGCTGGAAAACCTCCGTTTCGACGCCCGGGAGACGCAGGACGATATCGGTTTCGCCAAAGAGTTGGCCCAGTTCGGAGAATTTTACGTCAACGACGCTTTCGGTGCCTGCCACCGCAAACACGCTTCGATTCACGCCATCGCCTCTCTCTACGACAAAGAGCACAAAGCCGCCGGCTTCCTGCTGGCCAAGGAGGTCAACTTCTTTCAGAAGGTCCTTGAGAATCCCTCTCGTCCCTTCATCGCCGTGGTCGGAGGAAGCAAAGTCTCGGGCAAGCTCGAAGCGCTCAACCGCCTGATCCAGAAGGTCGACAAGATCATCATCGGCGGAGGGATGGCCTTTACCTTCCTCAAAGCCCAGGGGTATGAGGTGGGGAATTCTCTCGTCGAAAACGATCTGATCGACGAAGCGCGGACCATTATGTACAAAGCGAAGAAAAACAAGATCAAGTTTTATCTCCCCGTCGACGTCGTGGTCGCTCCCGAACTCAGCGAGCATACTACCGTCAAATATCTGCCGACCCAGGAGATCCCCGAAGGGTGGATGGGGCTCGATATCGGGCCGGCGACGACCCGGCTCTTCCGCGAAGCGCTCAACGATGCGCACACGATCATGTGGAACGGCCCGATGGGCGTCTACGAGATGGACAAATTCGCCAAAGGTTCGATCAAAATGTCGCACTACATCGCCGAGAGCCACGCGACGACGATCGTAGGTGGAGGAGATACCGCCGACGTGGCCGCCCGGGCGGGTGATGTGGATGAGATGACTTTCGTCAGCACCGGCGGAGGTGCGAGCCTCAAGCTGATCGAGGGCGAAGAGTTGCCCGGTATCGCGGCTTTGCAGTCGTAAGATCGTAGCGCGGTACGCAGGCATAGACTACAAAAAAATTTTCCAAAAATAGTGAATCAAAAAGGATAGCGATGATATTTGCAGCAAATTTCAAAATGCACCATACCCGGGCATCGACCACCGAATACCTCGACCAACTCGACAAGCTTCTGGCCGAAGCCGAATACCCCTTCAAGACGATCGTCTTCCCGCCGGCGACGGCTCTGCAGCCCTCCAGGGAGTGGATCACCGTCGGGGCTCAGAACGCCTACCCCGAAGAGCGGGGGGCCTTCACAGGCGAGATCGGCCTCGATCAGCTCAAAGAGTTCGGCCTCGATACCGTACTCATCGGTCACAGCGAGCGGCGGAACATCCTGGGCGAAGAGCAGGAGTTTCTGGCGAAGAAATTCGCCTTCTACGCCGGACACGGCTTCCAGATCGTCTACTGCGTCGGCGAGCCGCTGGAGGTGCGTGAAGCGGGAGACGAAGCGGTCGCCGAGTATCTCTGGGAGCAGTTCGACGGGATCGATCTGGACTATGAGCGGCTGGTGGTCGCCTACGAGCCCATCTGGGCCATCGGTACGGGGCGGGCGGCCAAGGTGGAAGAGATCGCCGCCACCCATGCCGAGCTGCGCCGCCGCATCGCACGGCCGATCCTCTACGGCGGCAGCGTCAAACCCACCAACATCAAAGAGATCGCTTCGGTCAAAGATGTCGACGGCGTTCTCGTCGGGGGAGCCTCCCTCGAAGTCGAGAGCTTTTTCTCACTGATGGTCGCGATCGCTCCGCCGCAGGTATGAGCCCGATCCCCCTCTCTTTACTCCTTCGAAAACTCCTCTACATCGCGGGAATGCTGGGGTTGATCTCCCTGATCACCTTCGGGGCGATTCATATGGCTCCCAACAGTTTCTTCGCCGCCGGCGGGCTCAACCCCAATATGACTCCCGAAGCGATCGCCCACCTCAAAGCGGTCTACGGCCTCGACAAGCCTCTGTGGCAGCAGTATTTCGATTGGTTGGGCGCGATGCTGCATTTCGACTTCGGGATCTCTTTTGCCAGCGGAAACCCGGTCAGCCGGGAGATCCTCGCCCGCATCGGCATTACCCTGGGGATCAACCTGGTCTCGATGGTCCTGGTCTTTTTCCTCGCCTTTCGATTCGGGATCCGCAGTGCGTTGAGAGGCGGCAGCTACGAGACAGGCTTCAAACAGTTGGCGCTGCTGAGTTACGCGACGCCCTCTTTCTATCTGGCCCTGCTGTTGATTCTGCTCTTCGGGCTGAAGCTGGGGTGGTTTCCCCTCGCGGGACTGGAGGGCCTGGAGCCCAAAACGGGGATCGCCAAGTGGCTCGACATCGCCTGGCACATCACCCTGCCGGTGACGGTGATCGTCTTTACGGGTTTTGGCTCCCTGATGCTCTACATCCGTTCTCTGACCCGTGACATCCTCAAGAGCGACTACATCTTTTTCGCCCGGGCTCGCGGCCTGAGCGAAGCGACGATCATCCGCCGCTACGTCTACCCCAATCTCATGCCCTTCATCGTCACGATCCTCGGCCTCTCCCTCCCGGGCCTGCTCGGAGGCAGCGTGATCCTCGAGCAGATCTTCTCCATCGACGGGATGGGCCTGCTCTTCTATCAGAGCGCCCTGTCGAGGGATTACCCCGTCATTATGGGCATCCTCGTCGTCGGAGCTTTCCTGACCCTCCTGGGCAATGTGATCGCCGACCTGATTCTCCTCTGGATCGATCCGCATCGGCGGCGGTGAAGTCGATATCATAATACATAGTTATAACAGTAAGTACATATAATTATACACCTTTAATTTTTATATAGTTTTTATATGCTTGTATATATTTAAATCTAGATTAAGATAAGTTCCTGTAAGATGATTCCATTCCAAAAAGGAGGAAAAAATGAAATATAAAAAGATTTGGTTTTCGCTGTTAGTGGGAAGTAGTGTTCTTTGTGCAGGCCCGAACGGACCGGTGGATACAGGGGATATGGCTCTTCAGGCAACCGGGGATATTCACATTACAGGAACACAGACCGTAGCGGAAGAGGGAAAGTGTAGCTACAACGAATACATAATCACCGGGACAATCACAGGAACGGATGATGATACGGGAAAAGGGGAAGACATCGTTCAATTTGTGCTATGGGACGATGGAGTGCTAAAAGATGAAGCCAATGTCACAGTCGACGTGGGGGAAACTATCCCCATCAATGTCGTACTCTCTTTCAAGGGATTATATGGAACCGGAGCGCCGGGTGTTGGTGTAGGTGCCCCCGAAATCGATGGAGGTTACATCGATCCCTTCTATCCGGAAGATGTCAATGGAAGCTGTCCGAGAAACGGAATCACCAAATGTTGGGTTACTCCTCACATCATCAGAGCTGGAGGAAGAGTCACATTCAATGCGGAGATTATCGGAAAGGCAAAGATCGTGGCTCTTTATAATGGAAACAATCCGGTTAAAATTGGAAAGAGACTCGTAAGGTTGACGGATCCGGATGGAGACAACATTTACAGTGTCACGTATAGGATTCCCAAGAGTACACTTCCTACCGGTCCCTGGCTTTTTGATTATAAAGTTCGGGCGGTTGGAAATTGGAAAGGTGACGACTGGTGTCCCGGAATTCGGGTTAGACATTAAACTTCTCTAAATTCCGCTAAGGGGGATGAGCCTCCGAGCGGGATTGCGTATATCTTTTCATCGTTGCCCACTTCGGCAATAAAATCATCTTATATCATTTTTGTTGTTAGAAAGAGAGGGAAAACCCCTGCATTTGTGCAAGGAAGAAGGGATCTTTCGGTTTTTCCAAATTTTTCTCTTCAGAAATCTGAAAATTTACTGATTAGAGAGGGGTGGCCTCTCTTTGTCGGAGTTATTTGAAGAGGTTCTCGAGAGCGGAGAGGTCTTTGGTTTTTTCCTGGGATTTGCCGGCTTCGGGAGCGCGTTCGGTGACGCCTTCGACTTCGTTGAGCTCGATCTGATATTTGGTGAGCATCGAGGCGAGACGGATGTTGATCCCGCTCTTGCCGATGGCTTTGGCTTTTTGGTCGGCGGTAATGTCGACGATGGCTTTCTGGTCGGCGGTGTTGTTGTTTTCGATGCGCACGCTCTGGACGATGGCGGGAGAGAGGGCGCGGGTGATGAAGATCTCCGGGATAGCAGAGTATTCGATGCAGTCGATGTTCTCTCCGCAGAGCTCGGCGCTGACGGCGTTGATCCGTACGCCCCTCTGGCCGACGGCGGCGCCGATGGGGTCGATGTCGGGGCGGTCGCTCTTGAGGGCGACTTTGGCCCGTTCGCCGGGGATCCGGGCGGCGGAGACGATTTCGACGGCCCCGTCCTGGATCTCGGGAACTTCGCGTTTCATCAGCTCTTCGAGGAATTTGGGAGACGTTCGGGTCAACTCCAGATACATACCGTACTTGGGGTCGATGGTAACGAAGCGCAACAGAGCTTTGAGGGTATCTCCGGTTTTGAAGCTTTCACCCTTGATCCGGTTGCGTTGGCTGAGAATCCCGCTGAGTTCGCCGATCTCGACGTAGGTGTTGCCGGCGTCGTCGACCCGGCTGACCGTGCCGATGATGATGCTGCCGACACGGGATTTGTACTTTTCGAAAAGATCCTGCTCGATGCGGCGCTGGATGTGGTACTCCAATTCCTGAAAGAGGTTGGCCGCGGCGGTGCGTCCGTACTCTTCGAGGTGGATTTCGCTGCGGATCTGGTCGCCGGGTTCGATGTCGGGGTCGTATTCGACGGCTTCCTCCATCGGGATGTAGCTGTCGGGGTCTTCCTCGAGGCGGGGGTCGTCGTCGGGGACGACGGTGAGGACTTTGTAGATGTGGTAGCTCTGCTCGTCGGGATCGATCTCCACTTCATAGGTCCCCTCTTCGCCCACCAAGCGTTTGGCGGTGTTGGAGAGTGCCTCCTTGAACGCTTCCATCGCGTTGTCGACGGAGATATTTTTTTCGTGGGCGATCGATTCGATAATGGACAATATTTTCTGCATAATTTTTCCTTTTTTTCTTGTCTCGGGCACATTCGTTTATCGGTACTTCAACTTCTGGAGTTACTTTTTGGGCGGGAGTGCACGATTTTTCGGAGGGTTTGATTATATCTAATCCGAGCTTTACATAAAATAAAGTATAATCAAAATAAATAATGCGTCAAAAGCCCCGAAAAAAGGTAAAAGTAACGATGAAACTGAAATTGGCACGAACCACACTGAAAGCGAAACCCAAAAGCATCGAGTTGAGCAAGCTCGAGGAGATGCTGCCCCAGAAATCGATCTTCTACTTCGATCGGGAGAACTCCCACAAAGATCTCAAGGCGATGATCGAATATTTCGAAGAGAAGGGCTACAACGTCTATATGCGGGAGGTCAAGTACGGCCTCAACGAGGACGAATACATCTACGAGGTTCATATCGTCCAGCAGTGACGGGCCGCGTATGAAGAAAAAACTCTACATCGAAACGCTGGGCTGCGCGATGAACGTCCGCGACAGCGAGCATATCATCGCGGAACTGGGGGCG
Source organism: Campylobacteraceae bacterium (assembly GCA_027080995.1). Classification (GTDB taxonomy): domain Bacteria; phylum Campylobacterota; class Campylobacteria; order Campylobacterales; family Sulfurovaceae; genus Nitratifractor. Next base: position 36,861 of record JALWNT010000023.1, read on the forward strand.
AAAGAGGCGTACGAGCTCACCGACCGGATGGAAGAGGCGGATCTGCTGATCATCAACACCTGTTCCGTACGCGAAAAACCGGTCGCCAAACTCTTCTCCGAGATCGGGCACTTTCGCAAGCGCCGCAAAGAGGGGGCAAAGATCGGCGTCACCGGCTGTACCGCCAGCCACCTGGGCGAAGAGATCATCCGACGGGCCCCCTACGTCGATTTCGTCCTCGGTGCCCGCAACGTCTCCAAGATCACGAAAGTCCTGCAGACTCCCCACGCGGTGGAGGTGGAGATCGATCACGACGAAAGTACCTATCCCTTCGGAGACTATCGAAGTAACCCCTACAAAGCGATGGTCAACATCTCCATCGGTTGCGACAAACAGTGCACCTTTTGCATCGTGCCGGCGACACGGGGCGAAGAGGTCTCCATCCCCAGCGAGCTGATCGTGGGCGAAGTCCGACGCGCCGTCGAGGCCGGGGCGAAAGAGGTGATCCTGCTGGGGCAGAACGTCAACAATTACGGGCGGCGTTTCAGCGCCGGAGAGGATGAGGTTTCCGACTTTACCGGGCTGCTGCGCAAGGTCAGTGAAGTGGAGGGGCTGGAGCGGATCCGTTTCCAGTCGCCGCATCCGCTGCATATGGACGATGCCTTTCTCGAAGAGTTCGCCTCCAATCCGAAGATTTGCCCCCAGATCCACGTCCCGCTGCAGAGCGGATCGACCCGATTGCTCAAGCGGATGAAGCGGGGCTACAGCAAAGAGTGGTTTCTCGACCGCTGTACCCGGATCCGGGAGAGGGTCCCGGGCGTGACGATCTCTACCGATATCATCGTCGGTTTTCCGGGGGAGACGGAGGAGGATTTCGCCGAGACGATGGAGGTCCTCGAGAGGGTGCGCTTCGATCAAATGTTTAGCTTCATATACTCTCCCCGTCCCCATACCGCGGCCGCGGAGTACGAAGATCAGGTGCCGGATGAAGTGTCGTCGGAGCGCCTGCGCCGCCTGCAGGCCCGGCACGATGCGATCGTCGATGAGATCATGGCCACGCAGGAGGGGCTTGTAAAATCGGTCTATTTCGAAGAGCTGCGCCCCGGCGGCCGGGTGGCGGGGCGGGCCGAAGACGGCCGCCTCGTCAGCGTCGAAGGGAGCGAAGAGCTTCTGGGCCGGATCCTGCCGGTGCGGATCACCCGGGCGATGCGCCGCTCGCTCGAAGGAGAGATTGTCTGATGTTTGCACCTTCGGTGCAGGCATTGGTCAGTGGTCAGTGGTCATTGGAGTCGCCTGGGGCGACGTTATTGGTGTATTGGTGTATTGGTGTATTGTGGGTATGGCTGCAGTTTTGTAATGCAAGATTAACATTCAACATTCAGCATTCATCATTCAACACTCGGAAGCTCGGATGGAGCTTCCGATGAATCTCCCCGGTCTTGTTGACGATTTTCTCGAATATCTTTTCCAGATTCGCGGCTACAGCGAAGAGACGGTCAAAACCTACGAAATCCCCCTGCGACAAATGCTGGAATATGCCAGGGTGAGAGAGGAGGAGGGAAGAGCGGTCCTGGACATTTTGCCTCTGCGCCGGGTGATCGCCGCCAACAGCCGACGGACCGTCGCGAAAAAACTGAGTGCGATCCGCTCCTTCGTCCGTTACCTTCAGGAGCAGAGGGAGATACCCGTATCCCTCGAGGGGGACGATTCGGTCAAAGTCCCTCAGACACTTCCCAAACCTCTGGATGAGCGGTATATCTTCGAAGTGCTGGACGCTGCGGATCCGATGGAGAGAGTGTTGCTCTATCTGCTCTACGGGTTGGGGCTTCGGATCGGGGAATTGGCGGGTCTGGAGCGGGATCGGATCGCAGATGAGTGGGTTCTCGTCCACGGCAAGGGGGGCAAAAGCCGCCAACTCCCCCTCCCTCCGAGAGCGAAAGAGGCTTTGCGGGCGTATCTCGCCGTTTCACCCTCAGGGCGCTATCTTTTCGAGAAAGGGGGTGTCCCCCTCAACGCGGCACAGCTGCGCTACCGGGTCAGTAAACTCTTCAAAGCCCGGGGGATCAAAGCGACTCCCCACCAACTGCGCCACTCCTTTGCTACCCACCTCCTCGAGCACGGTGCGAGGATCGCCGACGTGAGCGAACTCCTCGGCCACGCGAGTATGGCGACGACCCAGATCTATACCAAGCTCGGCAGTCTCAAGAAGCGGGAGGAGTATATGAAGGCTCATCCATTGGCCGGAAAATCGGAAGAGTGAAGGTTTCGTCATACGTCATTTGTTTTTCGGAAGTTGAGTACAGTTTTGAAGTAGAGAGATTTATTGGATGTGTGAATAAGAGTCTCTCTCCTGCATTTGACAGGAGAGAAGTTCTAAAGAGCCTCTTCATCCTCTTCGCCGGTACGGATCCGGACGGTGTGTTCGATGGGGCTGACAAAGATTTTGCCGTCACCGATCTTGCCGGTGCGGGCCGCCTCTTTGATGGTGTTGACGGCGGTGTTGAGGTAGTCGTCGTTGCTGACGACGATCTCGATCTTGACCTTGGGGATAAAGTCGACGACGTACTCGGCCCCGCGGTAGAGTTCGCTGTGGCCCTGCTGGCGTCCGTAGCCTTTGACTTCGGTGACGGTCATCCCTTCGATGCCCGCTTCGACCAGGGCCTCTTTGACCTCTTCGAGTTTGAAGGGTTTGATGACTGCTTCGATTTTTTTCATTCGCTATCCTTTTTCGTTGTGTTTGCTAGAGAAGAGCCCGCGAAGGGGCTGTAGGATCAGAGGTTGATCGCCTCTTCGCCGTGGACCGCTTCGTCCAGACCCATCAGTTCGGTCTCATCGTCGACGCGTCCACCGCCGGTGAGCAGACTGGAGATGAAGTAGACGACGGCGGTCATGACGCCGCTGTAGACGATGGTCAGCAGGACCGCTTTGATCTGGGCCATCAACTGAGCGCCGAGATGGTAATTTTCGGGCATCAAATAGGGAGCGATGAAGAGCGCCGTGGCGATGGATCCCCAGATCCCGACCAGTCCGTGGACCCAGAAGGCATCCAGAGAGTCGTCGACTTTGAAGAGCTTCTTGATCTTCGAGACGCCGAAGGCACCCAGGGCTCCGCCGACGAGGCCGATGATGATGGCGCCGACGACTCCCGCACTACCGGAAGCGGGGGTGATGGCGACCAGCCCGGCGACGGCACCGGAGGCTCCGCCGACAAGGGTGGCTTTTTTGTAAATCAGGTATTCGACGATCAACCAGCCGAGGACACCCAAAGAGGCGGCGACGTTGGTGACGAGAAAGGCGTTGGCAGCCACACCGTCAGCGGCGACTTCGGAGCCGGCGTTGAATCCGAACCATCCGAACCAGAGCAGGGCGGCACCCAGGACGACCAGGATCGGAGAGAAGGGTTTGTAGGCGGATTTGCCGAAATCCCGGCGTTTGCCGAGGATCATCGCGACGACGAATCCGGCGACACCGGCGTTGATATGCACGACGGTACCGCCGGCGAAGTCCATTTCGCCGAAGTTCAGCATTTCACCGCCGCCCCAGGCCCAGTGGGTGATGGGGGCGTAGACGACGAGAATCCAGAGTGCCGCGAAGAGGGTGAAGGTAGAGAACTTCACCCGCTCGATCATCGATCCGCTGGCGATGGCCACGGCGATGGCGGCGAAGGTACCCTGGAAAGCGACGAAGAGCAGCTCGGGGATGGAGCCGTTGACCGTCTTGTCGGTGATGCCGGAGAGCAGGATCTTGCCGGTACCGATCAAGTCGCCGGAACCGAAGGCGATGGAGTAGCCGGCGACGACCCAGACCAGGGTCCCGACGGCGAAGGCGATGAGGCTCATTCCGATGGTGTTGAGCACGTTTTTACGGCGGGTCAAGCCGCCGTAGAAGAGGGCCAGTCCCGCAGGGGTCATCAGCATGACGAAGGCGGTGGCGACGATCATCCAGGCGGTATCGCCGGTGTCGATCTTGGCTTCCCCCGCCATGGCGGCGACGGGAAGGAGCGTTGCGAGTAACGTCAGAAGTCTTTTCTTCATAAAACGTCCTTTTTTCGTTTGGGATTTGGATGGACTCATTGTAATCGAAAATGGAGAATTTTTGAGGGGGGTTTATGATTAAAATTTAAGCAATTGGGGCCTTTGGCGTTCGCCAAAGGGGTTATTGGTGTATTGGTCATTGAGATCCGCTTCACGGATCGGCATTGGGCAATAGGCATTGTGCAAGGTTCCTATCCAATGCCGGCTGAGCGTAATGTCCAAATGCCCAATGCCTTTCTTATTTGATTCCCAGCTCCGCCAGCACTTCGGTAAAGACTTCGTAACGCTTTTCGGAGGGCGCAATCATCTTCATCACCACACCGCCAAGCTCCTTGTCCACCGAGGGGTTGAGGCGGTGGAGGGGTTCGGCGGGGGTCTTTTCGATGGGGGTGTAGTGGTGGATGCCCTGGTAGGCGTTTTTGCCGGCGAGAGCTTTGTAGATCTCCAGGCCGAGGAGGAAAATTTCGTTGCGCTCTTCGCAGGCTTCCCAGTTTTCCCGGATTTGTAGGGTTTTCCACCCTTTCTCTTCGGCGTAGCGGACGTTCCAGTGCAGCAAGAAGCCCAGCGCGCCTTTGGAGTAGCGGCGAAGCACCCGGCTCTCGAAGCGCTCGAAGCTCTCGCGCTTGCGGCGCAGATCCCGATAGGCCGACGCCAGCTGGGCGACGTAGTCGGTCGCCCGGGTGAGGGAAATGCTTTTGAGGATCGTGTAGGCTTCCTCCTGGCTGGCGGTGGATTTGCCCCCCAGCTGGATATGGACGCCGTAGGCGCTTTCGCCGTCCACTTTGACTTTGCAGCCGACGAAGCCGATGTCGCCCAGCTCGTGGACCCCGCAGCCTTTGATGCAGCCCGACCAGTGCATTCGGATCGAGGCGTCGGCGGGGAGAGGGACTTTTTCACCCAGCTTTTCGGCCATTTCGATAGCGTCGGCTTTGTTGGGGATGACGCCGAAAGGGCAGAGATCGGAGCCGGCGCAGGCGACGAGTTGGTTGAAGTAGGGGGTGCTGACGTTGCGGTAGCGATCAAAGGGGGCTTCGGCCAGGGCGGCGTCGATCTTCTCCGTGGGCACTCCCAAGAGGAAGAGGTTTTGGGTCGTGGAGATATTGAGTATGCCCAAGCCGTGCTTCTGGGCGTTTTTCGCCGCGTCGATCATCGCCGTGCCGTGGAAGATCCCCGAGGGGACGACCGTGTGCAGAGCCCAGCTGCCCTCTTTGAGACGGATGCGACCGTCGGCCTCTTCGGTGCGGGGGGTTTTGACCAGGGTTTCTCCGGCGCTTGCAAAGTCCCGGCCGGCGGTGGCTTTGACGGCTTCGACGAAGGTCTCCATCCCTGCCTCTTTGATGAGATAGTGGAGGCGGTTTCTGTTGCGGCTGTCGCGGAAACCATATTGTATATAGGTATCGATGACGGCCTTGTAGAGTTCCATCAACTCGTCGGAGGTGACGAAGATGTCGGCGCGCTCGGCGATGGCGCCGACCTTACCGCCCAGGTAGAGGTTGAAGCCGTACTCCCCCTCCTTGTTGGCCAGGGCGAAGCAGATGTCGTGGGCGAAAAGGTTGCAGCGGTTGGCCATCGAGCCGCTGATGGAGCTGTTGAACTTCCGGGGCAGCACGTTGATGTACTCCTGGCGCTTGAGCCAGAGCGACTGCATCTTTTCGATCAGCGGGGCACACTCGATGAGGTTGTCGAAGGCCAGGCCGTCGAGAGGGTCGGTGACGATGTTGCGGAAGTTGTCTACCCCGGTCTGCCAGCTGGTGATGCCGACCGCTTCGAGCCCTTCCAAAACGGTGGGAAGTTCCTCGATTCTTAGATAGCGCAGCTGCACCTGCATCCGGGTCGTCAGATCCATCGCGTCTTCGCCGTAGTCCCGGGAGAGTTCACCCAGCCGGGTCGCCTGCTCGCTCGTCAGGCGCCCGCCGGGGATGCGGACACGGAGCATAAATCTCCCGGGAGTGGCGGGGCGGTCGAAGATCCCGAAGGTTTTGAGGAAGTAGCTCATATCCTCTTTGCTGATGGCCTCATAGCCCTCCCGGGCGTAGCGCTGCAGCGCTTCCCAGGCCTCTTGATAGTTTCGGCTCTCTTTGAGTTTTTCGATTTTGTTGATTTTTGTATGTCGGGCGGTGATCGCTTCCAGTTTCATAGATATACCTCGTGGAAATCATTTTGCTGTCGGAAGTATATTCAAAAAGCTTTCAGGCTTTTGCTCAAAAAATAGACATACACCGCAGCAGTATCTGATCTATAATTTCGCCACTTATCACTTCAAGGAGCATGACGAATGAAACTCGGTGAACTCAAAACCGCCGGCCACCTCCCCACCTTGCTGGCGGCGTTCCTCTATTTCGACTTCAGCTTTATGGTCTGGACGATGCTGGGGCCGCTGGCGACGGAGATCAGCCAGTCCCTGGCGGCCAACGGCTTCCATCTCGACCCCAACCAGAAAGCGACGCTGCTGGCGCTTCCGATCCTCTCCGGGGCGATTCTGCGTATCCTTCTGGGCTTTCTCGTCGATCAGATCGGCCCCAAAAAGACGGCATTGATCGCCCAGGGGATCGTCATCGCTTCGCTTTTTTACGGCTATATGCGCGCGGAGCACATCACCTACAATGAGCTGCTCCTCGTCGCCTTCGGCCTCGGTTTCGCCGGAGCCTCCTTCGCCGTGGCGCTTCCCCAGGCGGGGCAGTGGTATCCTCCGCGCCTGCAGGGGCTGGTCCTCGGACTTGCCGGCGCCGGAAACATCGGCGTCGTCCTCGACTTCCTCTTTGCCCCCAAGATCGCCGAGTACTGGGGCTGGCAGGCGGTCTTCCTCGTCGGCGGGGTGCTTTCGACGTTCATCTTCATTATGTATGCCCTGATGGCCAAGGATGCGCCCCCGAGCGTCTACAAGCCCCGTCCCAAAAAGGTCAGCGACTACCTGAAACTTCTGCGGGACAAAGACACCTGGTGGTTCAGCCTCTTTTACGCCGTCAGTTTCGGGGGATTCGTCGGCTTCGCCAACTATATGAAGGTCTACCTGATGAACACCTATCAGGTGGATATGAGCCACTTCGGCCTGGAGTATCTGAACGAGCCCAACGTCAAAGTGGTCGCCGGTTACTTCGGGGCGCTCTGTATCTTCGCCGGGGCCGTGCTGCGTCCCGTCGGCGGGGGCATCGCCGACAAGCTCGGCGGGGTCAAGAGCCTCTATATCTTCTTCGGAGCCATCGTCGTTCTGGCGGTGGTCAACGCGACGCTGGTGCACAACTTCTATCTGGCGATCCTGGTGCTCTTCCTCATTATGGCCAACCTCGGGATGGCCAACGGAGCCGTCTTTCAGCTGGTCCCCCAGCGCTTCGGCAAGGATATGGGGATCATGACCGGCATCGTCGGCTGCGCCGGCGGCCTGGGCGGAACGGCCCTGATCAAAACCCTCGGCTGGTCCAAGAGCGCCTTCGGCAGCTACGCCGCGGGCTTTTTCCTCTTCGCCGCCGTCGTCGCCGTCGCCATCATCGGCATCAGCCTGGTCAAAACCCGCTGGCGCACGACCTGGGGGATGAGTGCAGGGGGTCGGATTTGACTTTTGTCAAATCCGATCTTGTTATTGGTATATTGGTAATTGGTGTATTGGGAAAAAGTCAAAAACGCTTCCTCTCTCTCACCAATATACCAATACACTAATACACCAATACACAAAGAGTAAATATGTCCACCAACCGTTTCAAAACCTCCTCCTTCGGCCTCGCCAAAGGGCACGAAGCGCTCAGCGACGATTTCGCGGCGGTGCGGGTGATGGAGGATGGGCTCTGCATCGGGGTGCTCTGCGACGGAGTCGGGAGTGCCCGCGCCGGCGGCACGGCGGCACGCCGGACCGTCAACTACTTGATGAATAACTTCAAAACCCGTCCCCGCTCCTGGAGCATCGAAAAGTCCCTGCGCCACTTCATCGCCAACATCAACGAAATCCTCTACCGCGAAGGGTTGGAGGAGTATGAAGAGCCCGAGTATGTCACCACCCTCAGCGTCGTGGTGATCGAAGACAACCGCCTCTACGGCGCCAACGTGGGCGACAGCCCGATCTGGCTCCAGCGGGAGGGGGAGCTGCTGCGGCTGAGCATCCCTCACAGCAGCGACGAGAAAGGAATGGAGCATGTCCTCACCCAGGCGATCGGTCTCGGCGAAACCGTCGATCCCTACCTTTTCGAGAACAATCTGCGTCCCGGCGACCGTCTGATTCTCGCCAGCGACGGGCTGGAAGCGGTCCTGGATGGGCAGGAGATCGCCGAGCGGGCCCCCGGCGGGGCGACGGCACTGATCAAATACGCCAGCAAACAGGTCAAAGACGAGCTCCCCGACGACACCACCGCCCTCGTCATCGAGATCCTCGCCGAGAGCAAGACCTGCCGCCTCAAAAAGATCGACCTTCCCATCCCCGCCCGCCTCAAAAAGGGGGAGCTGATCGACGGCTACCGCCTCCTGCGGTCCCTCATCGCCAACGAACGGACCTGGCTGACGGAGAAAAAAGGGGTACGCTATGTCCTGAAGTTCCCTACGGCCGAAGCGATCGACGACGAAGCCCATCTGGACCTCTTCGTCCGCGAAGCCTGGAACGCCGCGCGGCTCAAAGCGGGCTTTTTCCCCAAAGCGGTGATCCCCCGCAACCGGACGGTGCGCTACTACGTGATGGAGTACCTCGAGGGCCCCACGCTCAAGGAAGTCATCGCCAAAAAGCCCCTCTCCGTCGAAGACGCGATCCAGCTGGGCAAATTCCTCCTCAACGCCTGCAGCTACCTGCTCAAATACGACCTGGTCCACGGCGACATCAAACCCGAAAACATCGTCGTACTGGAGCGCCGGGGCAAGCGGGTCTACAAACTGATCGATTTCGGCTCCATTGTAGAGATCTTCTCCATCGCTTCGCGGGCGGGGACCCCCAGCTACCTGGCGCCCGAGCGCTTCGCCGGCGATCCGATCAGCGAGCAATCGGAGCTCTACGCCATCGGGGTGACCCTCTACGAGGCGCTCAGCCGCCACTACCCCTACGGGGAGATCGAACCCTTCCAGAACCCGAGCTTCAAAACCCCGCAGCCGCTGCGCCGCTACAACAGCCTCGTGCCTGCTTGGCTGGAGTCGGTGGTGATGCGCGCGGTCGAAAAAGAAAAAGAGCGCCGCTACGCCCACTACAGCGAAATGGAGTACGAACTGACCCACCCCGAGAAGGTCCGCCCCTACTATCCCGAAAACGCCACCCTGCTCGAGCGTGAACCGGTCAAAGTCTACCGCTGGGCCTTTACCGTTTCGCTGATCGTCAATGTCATCCTTCTGATCCTGCTATTGCGATAGGGGGTGAGTTAATTTAAAATATACTTAAATTAACTGTTTTTTAAGTTTTTACCGCTACAATCCCATCCACAAAACGATTCCCTCCGGAATACCGTTTGAAAACAACAAAGGACAGATCATGAAAATGACTAAAGTCGTCAAGCCTCATGAAGTGGAGCGCGACTGGATTCTGATCGATGCGGAAGGCAAGACCTTCGGACGCATCCTGACCGAAGCCGCCACCTACCTGCGGGGCAAACACAAGCCCTCTTTCACCCCCAACGTCGATTGCGGCGATTACGTGGTGATCATCAACGCCAAAAAAGCGGTCTTCAGCGGTAACAAACTGGACGACAAAGAGTATTTCCGCCACAGCGGATATTTCGGAAGCACCAAGAGCAACAAGCTCTCCGATATGCTCGAAAACCACACCGAGAAACTCTACCGCCTGGCCGTCCGCGGCATGCTGCCCAAGACCAAGCTGGGCCGCCAGATGCTCAAGAAGCTCAAGGTCTACGAAGGCCCTGAGCATCCCCATACCGCACAACTGAACAAAGGAAAGTAAGATGGCGAAAGTCTACGCAACCGGCAAAAGAAAAACCGCGATCGCCAAAGTCTGGCTGACCCCTGGCAACGGCGGCATCACCGTCAATGGCCTGACCCTGGATCAGTGGCTCGGCGGCCACGAGACGCTGAAGATGAAGGTCCGTCTCCCCCTCGAAGCGACCAAGCAGCTCGAAGCGGTCACCATCACCGCCTCGACCCTCGGCGGCGGATACAGCGCCCAGGCCGACGCCCTCAAGCACGGCATCTCCAAAGCTCTCGTCGAGTACGAGCCCGCTTTCCGCGCCATCCTCAAGCCCATGGGGCTGCTTACCCGTGACTCCCGCGTCGTCGAGCGGAAGAAATACGGTAAGAAAAAAGCGAGAAGAAGCCCTCAGTTCTCCAAGCGTTAATCGAAGGCTCCCTCCGGGAGTTTTCCGACCTTCTTTATTTCAAAATTATTCTATTTCTTTTTGCATCGCGATTATTTTGAGACGATCTTTATCTCTTCCTGCAAATCTATAGTGAAACTTTCCCGCACTTTTTCTTTCGCCAGCTCGATTAATTCCATGGCCTCTTCATAGGTTCCATTTCCGAGATTGACCAAAAAATTGGCATGCACTTCGCTCCAGGCCATGCCGCCGAGGCGGTAGCCCTTGAGTCCGACGGCTTCGATGAGGCGGCCGGCGTGGTCGCTTGGAGGGTTTTTGAAAGCGCTGCCGGCGCTGGGATCTTTGGGTTGGTTGTCGCGGAGTTTCAGCAGTTCCCGGCGAAGGGTTTCGTCGTAACCTCTGCGGATAGGGAAGCGGGCGGCTGTGGCGATGCCGGGGAGTTGGGCATAGCGGTAGCCGTGCTTGATCTCTTTGGCGGGGATCCACTCTCCGCCGATCTCGATGCTCTCCAGGATATTGAAGATCTCGTAGCTTTTGACTCCGGCGTTCATCGCCAGCATCCCGCCCAGAGTGCCGGGGAGCTTGGCGACGAATTCGAAGCCGGCCAGGTCGTGCTTTTTGGCGAAGCTGAGGATTTTGCCTGTGGGGGTGGCGGCCCCGATCTCCAGAGTGTCGCCGTCGATTAGGCAGTAGTCGAAATCTTTCGAAAGCATCATCAGAGGAGGCGGAGTCGGGGAGATCAGCAGATTGTTGGCTCCGCCGACCAGGAAGCGATCTGCAGGAATCTCATCACCTTTTTCGATCATCAGCACTTCGACGCTGGGGCCGATTTTGATGCTGGAATATTTAGAGAAATCGATGCTTCTAACAAACATGTTTCTCTCCGGAAGAGAGGAGTGGAGCGCGAGGAGTGAGAAAGTGTTTTTCACTGGAGAATTGAGAATGGAGAATTGAGAATTTCGGGGCATTGCTTCGCAACGCGATCTTTTGGAGGCGGGACTTCAGTCCCGCAACATGCAGGGCTAAAGCCCTGCCCCCAATATACCAATACACCAATATACCAATAACGGCGCCTAAGGCGCCTTCAAATGCCCAATGCCCACTGCCGATCCGCGAAGCGGATCTCAATGCCCCGGGTACTATGATCACAGACTCCTCCACTCGTCATACTCCCTCGGAATCAGATACTCCTCCGCTTTGATCGGGCAGTCCCAGATACCGTGCTCGTGGCCGATCCGGTAAAGGCGGTCGAGCGCCCTGAGTTGGAGTTCGGAGAGCTCGGCGCTCTCTTCGGAGGCGTACATATTGAGATAGCGCTCCAGCATTTCGTCGGAGATGCGGACGAGCTTTTTCTCCTCGAGGAGACGGCAGAGCTCCTCTTTGCGTTCGTTGGCGACGCGCACGCCGTCGGTGAGGATGCGCTCGATCTCGATGGCGCGGTTGAGAGGCAGGCTGCGGCGCAGGGCCATGCCGCCCAGGGGGAGGGGAAGCCCCTCTCCGGCGAGCTCGGTCCAGATGTCCCAGACCTCCTTCTCCACCTCCAGGCGTTCGTCGAAATCGAGGATCGATTCGTGGATCAGGACGCCGGCGTCGACCTCTCCGCCCAGGACCGCCCCTTCAATCTCCAGGAAATTCATATAGACCGGGCGGGCCTGCGGATAGTAGAGGCGCACAAGCATCGCGTTGGTGGTGTAGCGTCCGGAGAGGGCGACTTTGAAGTTTCGGCGCAGGCGTTTGCCCCGGGGTTTGATGAGCTTGGGGCCGTAGCCCTCTCCGAAGCTCACCGCCGTACGCAGCAGGGCGTAATCTTCGCGGATCAGGGGGTACATCCCGAAACTGACGGCGCTGACGTCGAAAGTCCCCTTCATCGCTTCGACGTTGAGGGTTTCGATATCCAGAGCGACGTTGTCGAAGGTATAGTCCAGGGTGTCGACCCAGCCGAATTTGATGGCGTAATACATAAAAATATCGTCGGCGTCGGGTGAATGAGCAAGTTGGATTTTCATAGAGAATCGGTTCCTTGAAAAATATCGCTATTTTAGCCAAACTCTTCAGGAAAGAAAGCGGATGGCAGAATGACAGATTCGGGCGCTTTTTTCGTACTTACGCTAAAATCACGACAATAGATGGAATTGATAAAAGGATAGAAATGGCAATGGATCCGCAGAAACAAAAAGCACTGGATATGGCGATCAAGCAGATCGACAAGACCTTCGGCAAAGGGACGCTGATGCGTCTGGGGGACAAAGAGATCGAACCCATCGCCTCCATCAGCACCGGCTCTTTGGGGCTGGATATGGCGCTGGGGATCGGGGGGATCCCCCAGGGGAGGATCGTGGAGATTTACGGCCCCGAGTCGTCGGGAAAGACGACGCTGGCACTGCAGACCATCGCTTCGGCGCAGAAAGAGGGCAAAGTCTGCGCCTTCATCGACGCGGAGCATGCGCTCGATGTCCTCTACGCCAAAAACCTCGGGGTGGATATCGACAATCTCCTCGTCAGCCAGCCGGATTTCGGTGAGCAGGCGCTCGATATCCTCGAGACGATCGCCCGCAGCGGGGCGGTGGACCTGGTGGTCATCGACTCCGTCGCGGCGCTGACGCCCAAAAGCGAGATCGAGGGAGATATGGGAGACCAGCACGTGGGGCTCCAGGCCCGCCTGATGAGCCAGGCGCTGCGCAAACTCACCGGTATCCTGCACAAAATGAACACCACCGTCATCTTCATCAACCAGATCCGGATGAAGATCGGAACGATGGGCTACGGCTCTCCCGAAACGACGACGGGAGGAAACGCTCTGAAATTTTACGCCTCCGTCCGTATCGATGTCCGGCGCATCGCGACACTCAAACAGGGAGAGTCCCAGATCGGCAACCGCGTCAAGGCCAAAGTGGTCAAAAACAAGGTGGCCCCGCCTTTTCGCCAGGCGGAGTTCGACATTATGTTTGGCGAGGGAATCAGCCAGGAGGGCGAGCTCATCGACTACGGGGTCAAACTCGATATCGTCGACAAGTCGGGGGCCTGGTTCAGCTACGGCCCTCAGAAACTGGGGCAGGGCAAAGAGAACGCCAAGCAGACTCTGAAGGAAAATCCCGAGCTTCGGGCTGAAATCGAAGGGAAAATCAAAGAGGCTTTGGGCTTCGGGGAAGCCCTGGCGATGGACGAGAAGGAGATCGAGAAAGAGGTGGAGTAGAGACTCTGTTTCTCATCAGATCTTAAAGGCCGTCAATCTTTTGTGCGACCTCCTTTCTTCATTTCTTTTTCTTTGTTTCGCGACAAAGAAAAGAGAAACGAAGCAAAGAAAAAGAAAAGGCGAGGGACTGGCGCCTAGATGGTGCTGTCAGGCAAGTTCCCGCTTCCTCTATCCAAATTTCCCTATTAGTTACAGATCCAATGCGTTCGTAAAATTTCATCCTCCCCGTTGAAGACCGCCGCTTCGAAACGGTCGCCTTTTTCGTAGGTCGCCACCCCTTTGGGGGTGCCGGTCATGACGATGTCGCCGTCTTCGAGGCTCATGAAGCTCTGGATCTCGTCGAGGATCTCCAGGGGTTTGTAGATCATCAGATGGTAGTCGGCGTGCTGGGCGAGGGCTTCGTTGCGGTAGAGCTCGAAGCGGATATCGTCCAAGACCCCGTCGAAGGGGACGAAGGGGCCGAAAACCGCGGCGCCGTCGAAGGCTTTGGCGCGTTCCCAGGGGAGGCCTTTGGCTTTGAGGCGGTTTTGGATATCGGCGTGGGTGAGATCGAGGCCGAAGCCCAGGCCGGCGATTTTTCCCCCTTCGATCAGGAGGCAGAGCTCCCCTTCGAAGCGGGTCTCGGGGCCGAAATGTCTGAGCGTCGACGTGACGGCGGAATTGGGCTTGTTGAAAAGCACCATATTCTCGGGCATTTCATTGCCGAGCTCTTCAATGTGTTCGACGTAGTTGCGTCCGACACAGACAACTTTAGAGGGGGTAATCCGGCGGCCTACGAAAGTAATGGTATTCATTGAAATTTTTCTTCCCTTTCGGACGGAATTTGATCCGAAACGATAGCATAGGGAGACTTCGATCTTTGCCGCATCGGCGTAGGGATCTAGACCGCTCCCTCGTCGATCATCGCGTCGGCGACTTTGCGGAAGCCTGCGATGTTGGCACCCATCAGGAGATTGCCTTCGTCCCCGAACTCTTTGGAGGTGGCGTAGGCGGTGTCGAAGATGTTTTTCATAATGCCGAAGAGGCGGGTGTCGACTTCGGCGAAGCTCCAGCGCTGCATGCTGGCGTTTTGGGCCATCTCCAGCTGGCTGACGGCGACGCCGCCGGCGTTGGCGGCTTTGGCGGGGCCGAAGAGGACGTCGTGGGCCCGGAGATATTCGTAGGCGTCGGGAGTCGTGGGCATATTGGCTCCCTCGTTGACGAGGATGCAGCCGTTGGACACCAGGTTTTTCGCATCGATGAAATTGAGCTCGTTCTGGGTGGCGCTGGGAAAAGCGACGTCGCAAGGCAGCGTCCAGACGGCGTGGCCCCCTTCGGGGTAGTTGTGCAGGGGGATGTAGGTGGCGTCGGGGTGGAGCTCGGCGTATTTGGCGAGGGATTCGCGGCCGACCTCCTTGATCGCTTTGAGGGTTTTGACGTCGATCCCTTTGGGGTGGTGGATCGTCCCGCGGCTGTCGGAGCAGCTGATGGGGATCGCCCCCATACTGTGGAGCTTTTCGATGGTATAGATGGCGACGTTTCCGGCGCCGGAGACGGCGCAGCGCTTGCCTTTGATCTCGTCACCGTGTTGGTTGAGAATGTGTTCGGCGAAGTAGACGGAGCCGTAGCCGGTCGCTTCCCGGCGGCCGAAAGAGCCGCCCCAGCCGATCCCCTTGCCGGTGACGATCCCTTCGAAATGGGCCGTGAGGAGTTTATACTGACCGAAGAGGTAGCCGATCTCCCGGGCACCGACGCCTATATCCCCGGCGGGGACATCCCGGGTCTGGCCGATGTGCCGGTGCAGTTCGTTCATAAATGCCTGACAAAAGCGCATCACCTCCGCGTCGCTTTTGCCTTTGGGGTTGAAGTTGCTTCCCCCCTTTCCTCCGCCGATCTGGAGGTTGGTCAGGGCGTTTTTGAAGATCTGCTCGAAACCGAGGAATTTGACGATGCCGAGGTTGACCGAGGGGTGAAAGCGTAGGCCGCCTTTGTAGGGCCCCAGCGTCGAGTTAAACTGGACGCGGTAGCCGAGGTTGGTGCGGATGGTATTGGAGTCGTCCATCCAGGTGACCCGAAAGATGATGGTCCGCTCCGGCAGGACGATCCGCTCCAGGATGCTGTGCTCCTGATAGCGCTTCTCCTCCTCCAGAAGGGGAACGAGGCTCTCGAAGACTTCGGTGGCGGCCTGGTAGAACTCGGTCTGTCCCGGAGAGCACTCCCGGATGGAGGCGAGGATCTTTTCGGTGTAGGCTTTGGCGTCCATGATCGTCCTTTCAGGGAAATTGGAAAGCGGGGCTTATCCGCGCAGCAGGGCGGCAGCCTCCTTGGCGTGGTAGCTGATGATGATGTCGGCCCCCGCGCGTTTGAAAGCCAGCAGCGTCTCCATCATCACCCTCTCGTAGTCGATGACCCCCGCTTTGGCGGCCATTTTGAGCATCGAGTATTCGCCGCTGACGTTGTAGACGGCCAGGGGGAGGCGGCTCGCTTCCCGGATGTCACGCAGGATGTCGAGGTAAGCAAGGCCCGGTTTGACCATCAGGATGTCGGCACCCTCTTTCTCGTCTTCGAGGCTCTCCAGGATCGCTTCGCGGCGGTTGGCGGGGTTCATCTGGTAGCTGCGGCGGTCGCCGAAGCTCGGCGCGCTCTCGGCCACATCCCGGAAAGGGCCGTACCAGGCGCTGGCGAATTTGGTCGAATAGCTCATGATCGGCAGCATCGCAAAGCCCGCTTCGTCGAGGGCGGAGCGGATGGCGGTGATCATCCCGTCCATCATTCCGCTGGGGGCGATGAGGTCGGCGCCTGCCTGGGCGTGGATGACCGCCTGTTTGCCCAGGTTGGCCAGCGTCAGGTCGTTGTCGACGGTCTGCAGGACCGGGTCGAGGATCCCGCAGTGTCCGTGGTCGGTGTATTCGCAAAAGCAGAGGTCGGTGACGACGAAAAGGTCGGGATGGGCGGCTTTGAGGGCCCGTACGGCTGTGGCGATGATCCCGTGCTCACAGAGGGCATCGCTGCCGACGCTGTCTTTGACGTCGGGGATGCCGAAGAGGATCACCGCCCGCAATCCCAGGTTTTTCAGCGTGTCACACTCTTTGATCGCTTCGTCGATGCTGAGTTGGAAGACGCCGGGCATCGAGGCTACTTCGTTGCGGATCCCCTCTCCACTGCGGATGAAGAGGGGGTAGATGAAATCGTCGACACTCAGATGGGTTTCTTGGAGTAGATCCCGCAGGACGGGAGAGATACGTCGTCGTCGAAAGCGTGCAAACATAGATATCCTTCGTTTTTTCGACTATTTTACTCTGTGCATACTGAAGGCGAGGGAGTCCGGAAGGATAGAGTATAATGCGCCTATGAAACGAATCGAAATTTCCGAAGTAGCTATGCTGCCGACCCGCTACGGGACGTTCAAAATCCAAGCTTTTCGCGAAGGGTGCAAAGAACACTTGGCCCTCTTTACCGAGACGATGCCCGAGGTTCCCGTCGTGCGGGTTCATTCCGAATGTCTGACGGGCGATGCGCTGGGCTCGGTCAAGTGCGACTGCGGTGAGCAGCTCCACGCCGCGATGGAGATCATCGCCCGCGAAGGGGGGATGCTGATCTATCATCGCCAGGAGGGGCGCAACATCGGTCTGCTCAACAAAGTCAACGCCTACGCCCTGCAGGATCGGGGTTACGATACCGTCGAGGCCAACCATCAGCTGGGCTTCGCCGCCGACGAGCGAACCTACGAAATCGTCGAAACGATCCTGGAGCATTTCGGGGTTCGTAAACTGAAACTCCTGACCAACAACCCCAAGAAGATCGAATCGCTCAAAAGCATCGAAATCGTCGAGCGCATTCCCCTGAAGATCGTCCCCAACCCCCATAACGAAGCGTATCTGCGGGTGAAAAAAGAGCAGATGGGGCATCTGCTTTAATTTTGAATGATGAGTTTTGAATTTTGAATGTGAGAGGTTGATGTCGGGTGCGTTTGGAGAGTGAAGAGTTTGGGAAGCTTTTGCGTCGGGAGATGGAGAGAGCGGGGGTGGAGTGCGACGAGGTACTCTGCCAACGGTTGGAGCGTTTTGCCGGGCTGCTGCGGGAGTGGAACGCTACGCACAATTTGACGGGGGACGACCGGGCGGAAGCGATCGTCGGCAATCTCGTCGATACGTTGCGGCCTTTGAACTTCGTAGAGCGCTCTGAGACGTTGCTGGATGTGGGGACGGGAGCGGGGTTTCCCGGCCTGATTCTGGCGGCCGCCTGGCCCGGGACGAAAAGCGTCCTGTGCGAGCCGCGAATGAAGCGGGCGGCTTTTTTGCGCTTTGCGGCGCTGGAGCTGGGGTTGGAGAATGTGGAAGTGACGCGCAAGCGGGTGGAGGAGCTTAGGCATTCCCCCTTCGAACTGATCACCTCCCGAGCGGTGAGCGAAACCGGGCTTTTGCTGCGAGTGACCCGGCATCTCAGTGACGCCTCCACCTGCTATCTCTTTTACAAGGGAAGTCAACTCTCCGAGGAGCTCGACGGCTTGCCGGAGAGCCTGGAGTGCCGGATCGTCGAGGCTCCTCCCCGGCGCTATCTCTATCTCATTCCCAAAGAGAGTGCCAAACGTGATATGATTAGAAAGCATTGAATCCGACGGAAACCGTGTGCGGGATAGTAGCCCGGAAGGTTCAATCGAACAACCAGTGCAAAAAGGAGTCTGATGAAACGCAAAGATCTGGACCTGGAGCATTTCCGGGACAAACTGCAAAAAGAGCGTGAGCGCCTGCTCAAAGAGATCGACGAAGTGGCGGAGGATACGCAGGAGCTCGACGTCTCTGCTTCCGAAGCCGAAGACCGCGGGGACATCGCCGAGATCGACGCGCAAAACGTCATCGATCAGACGGTGCTGGACACGCTCAAAAAAGAGCTCTCCGAAGTCGTAGCGGCGCTCAAGCGCATCGAGGAGGGGACTTATGGGATTTGCGAAAAGACCGGCCGCCCCATCCCCGTAGAGCGGCTCGAAGCCTATCCGGCGGCGCGCACCGTCGCCGACGCCTGAGCCGCGGATCATGCTGCTCAAACTGATCCTCATCGGGGCGGTTCTTTACGGGCTTTACCGCTTGACGGGGGGGCGTCTTCTTCCCGAAGGCGGCTTCAAAAAATCCGGAAAGAACGGAAAAAACGGTGAAGAGGAGCGTGACGATGATACGTTGGTGGAGTGTGAAAAATGCTCAACCTACGTCGTCAAAAAAGAGGCGATTCTCTACAAAGGGAAATATTACTGTTCTCGGGAGTGTCTGCCGAAATGAATCCATTGAATGTCAAGGAGTGTAAACGATGTTGATCTTCGGTCATCCGTGGGTCGATGGACCCCGATTTGTCAAAATCTTTACCGTCGAAGAGATCGACGGGACCCGGGCGGGAGAGATCTTGCTTCTGGAACCTCTGAACGTCTCCATCGATCTGGTTCGCCACTGTCAGCGAAACGGTTTGGCGTTCGCGTTGACGATTTCGACGTTGAAAGAAGCGCTCTTGGCCAACGCGCTCGGTGCGGCCTACGTCCTTTGCCAGCACGAAATAGGGATCGAGATCCAAAAAGTGGCCGAAGAGTATCTCTTCGACACCAAAGTGCTGGTGCTTGTGGAGGAGGAGCGGGAGATCGAGACGATGGCCCGTTTCGGCATCGACGGGGTCGTTTTCCCCCGTGCGATTGTTCAACAATGAAAGCGGACGTGTGAAAAAACACTGCAAAATTCTAGCGACGGTGGGCCCTTCGTGCCGCAGCGAAGAGCGTCTCGAAGCGATGGTCAAAGCGGGGACCAATCTCTTCCGGCTCAATTTCAGCCACGGAGATTACGATTTTCATCGCGAGTCGCTGGAGATGATCCGCAACGTTCAAAAAAAGACCGGCCTCTTCATCGCCGTGCTTCAGGATATCAGCGGCCCCAAGGTCCGCATCGGCAAACTCAAAGAGGACGTCACCCTGATCCCCGGCGACATTGTCGAGTTTGTGCGGGAGGAAGTGATCGGCGATTTCAAAGCGCCCCATCATCTGGTCGTCAGCCTCAACCACCCCGAGCTGCTTGACAAGCTCAAGCCCGGTGAATTGATCTACCTCTACGACGGGATGATCTGCACACGAGTCAAAAGCGTAGGCGAGAGTGTGATCACCGAAGTGCTCAGCGGAGGGATGCTCTCGTCGCGCAAGGGGGTCAATTTTCCCGATACGCGCCTGGAGATGGATGTCTTGACCGACAAAGACAAAAAAGACATCGCCTGGGGGGTCGAGCACGGGGTCGATTTTATGGCCATCAGTTTCGTCCAGAAAGCCGAGGATATCCTGCGGGTCCGCCGTCTGCTCACCTCATTGGGAGGCAACCAGGATCTCATCGCCAAGATCGAGAAATTCGACGCGGTCGAAGAGATCGACTCCATCCTTGAAGTGAGCGACGGCATTATGGTGGCCCGGGGAGATCTGGGGATCGAGATCCCCTACTATCGGGTTCCCGAAGTGCAGAAGATGCTGATTCGCAAAGCCAACACCGCCGCCAAACCGGTCATCACCGCGACGCAGATGCTTTTGAGTATGACCCATTCGGAGCGGGCGACCCGGGCCGAGATCAGCGACGTGGCCAACGCCGTCCTCGACGGTTCGGACTGCCTGATGCTCTCCGAGGAGAGCGCCATCGGAGAGTATCCCGTCGAAGCGGTCAAAACGATGACGGCGACGATCCGCGAAGCGGAGACGGAATACCCCTATTTCCGGATCCGCCAGCTTCCCTACAACGACGAGATGGATGTCATCGACGAGTCGGCGGTCAATTTGCTGCAGAACATCGATGCCACGGCGATTCTCGCCATCACGAGCTCGGGCCAGTCGGCGCGCAAACTCTCGCGCTACCGCCCCCGGCAGCCGATCTACGCGGTGACTCACTCCGAAGAGATCGCCCGCCGGCTCACTCTGGTCTGGGGGGTGGTTCCGAGCTTCCTCTCCGCCGCCTCCAGCGCCCGGCAAATGATGATCGATGTGATTCGCCGCGGTCTCGAGAGCGGAGTCCTCTCCAAGGAGGAAAACTACATCGTCACCGCGGGAGATCCTCCGGGAGTCCCCGGGACGACCAACATCATCCGCATCCTTCGCCGCAAAGAGTTGGAGCATTTCGCCAAAATGGCACAGGAGAAGGGCTTGCCCGAAGATTGGGAGTAGGTCGGCTTATGCATCCAGAAGGAGCAGCTTCAAGACCGCCATTCGGACGAAAACGCCGTTTTTGACCTGGTCGAGCACCATACAGCGCGGATCGTCGAGGATCTCGTCGCTGATGTCGATGTTGCGCATCACGGGCCCCGGATGCATGATCAGGATGCCTCGGTCCTCGAGGAGATCTTCGGTGATGCAGTAACGGCGGGCGTATTCGGAGTAATCTTCGAAAATCGGCTTTTTGTGGCGTTCCAGTTGTGCTCTGAGGCTGATGATCACGTCGACATCGTCGAGGATCTCTTCGATCCGCTCGTACTGAGGCAGATCGGTCGCCGGAGGCATGAAAGGTTTGGGAGCGACGAGAGAAACTTCGATCCCCATCCGGCGAAAGAGCCGAATGTCGCTGGCGGCGACTCTGGAGTTGACGATGTCGCCCACGATGGCGACCCGACGCCCCTCGAGGTCGCCTTCGAACCATTCGTAGAGGGTGTAGAGATCCAGCAGCGCCTGGGTCGGATGGGCGTAGTTGCCGGCACCGGCGTTGATGACCGGGACCATCTCCATCTCTGCCAGGCGGGAGGGGGTGTCGTTTTCGCTGTGGCGGACGATCACCCCGTCAGGACCCATCGCGCAGAGATTGGCGAAGGTGTCGTCGATGGTCTCACCCTTTTTGGTGGAGCTGCGCCCCGGATCGAGATGGACGACATGCGCCCCCAGTCGCTTGGCGGCCACTTCGAAGGAGCTGCGGGTCCGGGTGGAGGCCTCGAAAAAGAGGGTGATGAGGAGGCGGTCGGCCAGAAGCGGCGGAGGGAGTTTTTCTTTGAATCGACGAGCGTCTTCGAAAAGCGCTCGGATCTGTTCGTTCGACAATTGGTCCGTATCGATGAGGTGCTGCATACTCACTCCTTTCTCTTGGAAGAATTCTATCTTATTCTCCCAGGTCGCGCAGCCAGGCTTCCATCCGCGCGATCTGTTCACGTGTCCGTTCGGTAGCGGTGCCTCCCTCCGATCGTCGGGCGTTCATACTCAAGCGGTTGTCGAGTAGCGTCGCAGCCTCCCCGAGGCGGGGATCGACCGCGCTCAGCTCGTCGGCGCTAAGCTCCGAGAGATCCCGGCCCAACTCTTCGGCGCGGTTGACCGCATGGCCTACGAGGTGATAGGCGTCGCGGAAGGGAAGCCCCTGTTCCCGAACCAGCCAGTCGGCGAGATCGGTAGCCGTCAGATGCCCTTTGTTGCAGGCGGCCTCCATCGCCTCGACATCGATACTCATCTCTTCGATCATCTCCTTCAGGACACGCAAAGAGAGTTCGGCGGTGCGTACACTGTCAAAAACCCCCTCTTTGTCCTCTTGGGTATCTTTGTTGTAGGCCAGAGGCAAGCCTTTCATCACCGTCAGCAGACTCATCAGGTTGCCGTAGGTCCGCCCGGTTTTTCCCCTCAGCAGTTCGGGAATATCGGGGTTTTTCTTCTGCGGCATGATGGAGCTGCCTGTGGCGTGTTTGTCACAGAGGCGTACGAAGCCGAACTCACTGCTGCTCCAGAGGATCAACTCTTCGCTGAGCCGGCTGATGTGCATCATCATTGTCGCGATGTTGAAGAGGATCTCGAGGGCGAAATCCCGGTCGCTGACCGCATCCAGACAGTTGAGTGTCGGTTCCCGGAAACCGAGCGCTTCGGCGGTACTGCGCCGGTCGATGGGGTGGGGAGTCCCGGCCAGTGCCGCGCAGCCCAGCGGGGAGAGGTTGTTGCGTTCACGGGAGCTGATGAAACGTTCGTGATCACGCCGGAACATCGACGCATAGGCCATCATGTGGTAACCAAGGTTGACGGGTTGGGCGTGCTGCAGATGGGTCATTCCCGGCAGCAAAGTTTCACTGTGAGCTTTGGCGACATCAACGAGTGCGGCGATCAACGCTTCGAGCAATTTGGCGATCCGCCGGTCGTGTTCGAGGACATAGAGGCGGAAATCCACCGCCACTTGGTCGTTGCGGCTGCGGGCGGTGTGCAGACGTTTGCCCGCATCTCCCACCAATTCGGTCAACCGTCGCTCCACGGCCATGTGGATATCTTCATCGTCTCCGTCGAGGGTGAATGCTCCGCTTTCGATCTCTTCAAGAACTTGCTGAAGCCCTGCGTCAATCGCAGCAAAATCCTCTGCGGAGATAATCCCTTGCTGTGCGAGCATTTTGGCATGGGCCCGGGATCCGCGGATATCCTCACGGTAAAGTTCCCGATCAAAGGGGAGAGAGTTGTTGAGCTCTTTGAGCAGCTTGGAACTTTCGGCGGAGATCCGGGCCGACGCGATTTTTTTGGACATGACAATCCTTTATCCACTGAAGTTTTGACGCTTTGACTCGAATTATACAGTAGAAGGCACGCCATACCGTGAAGGAGATCGTTATCCGCAAGTCAGGAACGACGAAGAACGAACAAAGAAAAAATATAGAGAGGGATTATGCAACCTGGGTCCCTTGACAGAGTAGACGCTCTTCGCTATTATCGCCCCGGATGGGAAAGACAATCTTCCATTTTCCATTAAAAGATGGGGTTGACTTGGTTTCGACTGGAGCAGTCGGGACCGTGTGCATGTCGGAGCGGGCCACTCCGTGATCAAGCCCAAACGCGAAATAAACGCAAACAACACAGATTATCGCCCCGCTTACGCTCACGCAGCGTAAGTCATAACCCTTTGTAGGGGCCGTCTCACCGGTGACGCCATCTTAACCGGGTTCGAGGCGTCGACCAACCGATGGCTATACCGGCGGCCTGCCTAAGCCGCCGGCGAACCTTCAGGCTGGTCCTGCGCAGCCTCTGGGTGTCGAGCGAGGCAGGACGAGATCCTATCGACACCGACTAAGCATGTAGAGTCACGGTTCTGGCTGTTTCAGGACAGGGGTTCGATTCCCCTCAACTCCACCAGTATTTTTTTCAATCGATAAATTCTCATTTGCTTCCAAAATCTTTTCACTCAAAAGAGATTCCAACTCTTTCAACTTCTGCTCTTTGAGAAGTTTTTCAATATCGGCCAGGTACTTTTCTTGCTCAGGACTCCACCAGAATTTTTGCAGTTGTTGAAGATATTTGTTGCAGTGAAAAAGTCTACTTTCCCTCACTGCATCCAGTAGTTCTCGGATTTTCTTTTCGAATAGATCGTCACTACCTTGCGGAGATTTCTTTTCACGTTTTTTGTCGATGATATGCTGAAGTTTTGCTTCTCCTACCCGTTCCAAAGCGTCATGAAGATAAGTAGTCAGTTTTAAGCACTCTTCGTTGACCTCATCGATATGTTCGTCACTAACTAGTTGATAGATTTTGTCTGCTGTTTGATAAACTTGCTTTGCGAGGACGTTGTGTGCTGCTGAAATCAAAAGACGAAGTTGACGAAGAACTTCGGGTGTCTCTTTCCAAATCAGTCGTTCTTCAATCTCATTGCAGCTTTTGATGGCAAGCTTGAGAAAGTTTTCAAGCATATGACAATAGAGCTCCCTATTGCCTCCTGCACGTTCGATCCCTTTTTTGACATCGAAACCGTATTCTTCCATATAATAGTATTTTTCTATAGTATGAGACTTTTTCTTGGCAGGAAGTAGATTGACAAGTGTTTTGTAAAAATGTTCGACGTCGATCGGTTTGGAGAGGTATCCCTGCATCCGGAGTTCTTTCAGACGTTTTTCATCCATCCGATCGGCACTCAGGGCGACGATCGGAAGTGAGGAGAAGGCCTCTTTTGATTGACGAATCTTTTTTGTTGCCTCGATCCCATTCATAACAGGCATATTGATATCCATGAGGATAAGATCGATTTTTTCGCCGCTCTTGAGAATATCCAATGCCTCCTGCCCGTTACTTGCAAGAATTCCTTCTAATCCTGTTTTGGAAAGCAGACCCATGATTACAGCCTGGTTAATGGCATTGTCGTCAGCGACTAGGATTCTATCTCCCCGCCGCTCGCGGAATTTTTCCCGGAAGATTTCAATGGTGTTCTCTTCATACTTCTTTCCCTCTTCGACATAGAGGTTGAGGATCATCTCAAACACTTTTCTTTGGGTTACAGGTTTTTGAAGGATCGCATCGAAGCGACCGCTTTTCAATTTTTGACTCTGTTCCGAGCCGGTGAAGTTGCTCCGTTGCAGGACAAGGAATGCATCACTGATTTTTCCGAGACAGGAGACGTTACAGAGTGAGTAGAGAGACTCGTCCACAATGACAATATCGAAATGTTGTTTTTCCAGGGTGTCACGAAGGGTTTTTTCATCGCGTGCGACCATTGTGCCGTAATGGAAATAGCGAAGCATTCGTGCCAGAGCACTTGCCGCATGCGGGTTCTCATCAATGATCAAAACCTTTTTGAACATCAAATCTCGGGAGGGGAGGCGGTAGCTTCTTCGTTCGGTACGTTGTGTTGTTAGTTCGAAGAAAAAGCGACTTCCTTTGCCCGGTTCACTTTCGACACCGATTGTTCCTCCCATCTTTTCGATGATCTGTTTGGAGATCATCAGCCCAAGTCCTGTTCCTCCGTATTTTCGGCTTACAGAACGGTCGGCTTGGGAGAAGGATTTGAAGAGATTTTTCTGTTGCTTGCTGTCCATTCCGATTCCGGTATCTATCACTTCGAAAAGAAGACGGATTGTCTCTTCGTCCATGTTCTTCATGGATATTTTGAGAGTAATTTCCCCCTTTTCGGTAAATTTGACGGCATTGTTGAGCAGATTGATCAGTACTTGAGAGAGACGCAGAGGGTCGCCTACGATTTTGGCTGGAACACGTTTATCGATGTCGAAAATCAGACGTAAACCTTTTGATTCCGCTTGGTAGCCTATCGTGGAAGCGACCTTGTCCAGGACTTCGTTGAGGTCGAATTCAATCTCTTCGAGCTCCATTTTCCCACTTTGCAGTTTCGAAAAATCGAGAAGATCGTTGACCAATCCTAGAAGAATTTGCCCGGAACTTTGAATCTGTTCCAATTTGAGACGTTGATTGTCGTTCAATTTTGTCTGGGCAAGTATTTCACTCAGCCCCAGAATCCCAGTTACGGGAGTGCGCAATTCGTGAACCATAGAAGCGAACCAAGTCTCTTTCATTTTTAATTGACGTTCGAACCCCTCTCGTTCTTTGCGGTAACTCTCTCCGATGGTGGCAATTTTTCGTTCAAGTTCTTCAACTTTCGATCGATAGCTTATTGCTTTTTCGCGGTAAAGAATCCCTCGAAGATAGTTACGAAACGTCGGGATAAAAACCGCAAAGTGTCGATACGAAAAGAAAGAGAGGTTGTGTCGAGCGAACTCTTTGGCGAAAAGGGGTTCTTCGTCGTAGAGATAGACGAGGGAACAATCACTGTTGAGCAAGCGGAGTTTTTCCAGGAGGTTTCGATAGTCGTCGTATGCTGTTTCCCGTTCGACAAGAATAATAAGTTCAGGAGGATTTGCTTCGGGGCGACATCGATCGAGAAGACTTTGGGGTGATCGAAGGGGGGTAACCTCCTCCATCAAGGCTTTAACCGCATACAAAGGTCTCTGCTCTCCTTCGGGATCGCAGTAGAGGCATCTTAGAGATTTGATTGACTGCAAAGTATTGGAGCGTTCCGGGTTCTTAGGGGAGGGGTTCATTTCAGGACTCCGTTGCACCGCAGACTTTCCTGCAGTATTTGAATTTTTTCGACGATTTTTGCCGGATTTGTTCGAATGGCGAGCTCACAGTAATCCTCTCCGGAGTCGTCACGCCCCGTCGCAACAGCAATGAGGTTACCGAAATCGGATCGCCAATAGTGGATCGTCGAGCCGTCGGGGAGTTTTTCGTCCCTGTAAGAGGGGCCGTTGTCCATTACAAACTTCATATAACGTTTGCCGAGATAGAGACTTTTGTGTACCGGAAGAGGTTGGGGAGAGGTTGAGCTGCAAGCATTGAGAAGTAAGAGCGGTGCTACTATCAATGAACCGAGAAACCGCGTCATTTCTTCTCCTTGCGTATCCGTCTGAGAAGGGTCGGCTGCAGAGCTGTCGTCATTTCATAGGGGATCGTTCCAAAGTGACGGGCTGCCCTGGCGGCGTCACGCATAATACAGACTGTCTCTTTTTCTTCCTCAAGAGAGAGATAATCCATCGAAACCCTGCCGAGGATTCGGCATCCTTCTTCTGTGACATAAGGATTGTGAGCGTCCCCACGCGGCCATCCGTCCCCGTAGCCAAGATCGTAGGTGGAGACTTTCATCGTTTTGGGAGCGGTAAATTCTCCACCGTATCCGACCCGCTGACCGGGACGAAGCGTCCGTCGGGAGGCCCGTCGAGCCCAGAGGGAGAGGACGGGACGCAGATCACTCTTCTCAAATCCTTCGGGCAGGGTGTCGAAACCGTAGATCGCGATGCCGACCCGGGCGATCGTTTCGTCGAAGCCTACACTTCGCAGCAGGGCGGCTGAATTGCAGGAGTGGAAGCGGGTTTGGTCGAAACCCGCTTGGCGGACACGACTTTTGACGGAGGCGAAGGTTTTCTTCTGCCAAAAAAACTCACTGGTCAATTCGTCGGCACTGCGATAATGCGTCATCACTCCGAAAAGCTGAATCCCCCGATTTTTGACGAGGGTCAGCGCTTCATCCAGTTCCTGGAGACTTATTCCGTTGCGATGCATACCGGTATCGACTTTCAATTCCACTTTTACCTCGGGGGCGATGTGCCTTAGGCTCTCCAACTCAGAAATAGCGTAGGAGAGTCTCTTGTCAATACGGGGAGTATCTCCGAGGACCAAAACGTTGGTGAAGAGTTCACGAATACGCAGTGCTTCATCGTTGTCGGCGACGACCGCTTCTTTGATTCCGTACTCCGCCGCCATTTGAGCCATCTCCTCCAAGCCGTGGCCATAGGCGTTGTCTTTTAATACAACGGCTAATTTGTGTTTTGCTCCCGCCTTCAGTATCAATTGATCAAGATTATGATAAAAATTCTCTTTACACAATTCAATATATGCCATGAATAATTATACTTAAAAAGTTTGGACGAAGAGGGGTAGAAAATGTGGTGGTTGACCGCTGGAAAAATCATCGGGGCGATTTTTACACTGATTGTCCTTTATCTACTGATCAAAGAGTTGCGCAAAGTGGTCAAAGAGAGCAATAACGGACGGTGTAGCGATCGATGCGATCTCGATTGAATTTTTTAGAAAGAAAAACAGGGAAGATAAATGCGTAGATTGCGGGCCGAATGGGAGGAGCAAAGAGCCGTATTGATCGCCTTTCCTCACGAAGAAACCGACTGGGCGAAAGAGGGGGATCTGCAAAAAGCCTATGCTCCCTTCATCCGTATTGCCCAGGCTTTGGCTTATTCGCAGACCGTTTACATTCTCTGCCGGGACCGAAAGGCGATCAGCGATCTTTTCTGTTCTACGAACGGCATGGTCTTCATCGAAGCGGAGTATGATGATACCTGGACACGGGATTATGGGCCCTTTAGCATTGAGGAGGGGGGCAGCCCCAAATTGCTGGATTTTGTTTTTGACGGTTGGGGAGGCAAATTCCCGGCCGAGCGGGACAACACCGTAAATCGTTTTTTGTGGGAGAAAGGATATTTCGGGAGAACGCCCCTGGAATCCGTCGATTTTGTTCTGGAGGGGGGATCCATCGAGTGTGACGGAAGAGGGACGGTTCTGAGTACGAGTCGCTGCCTTTGCCACCCCAATCGCAACGGAGGTCTTTCGAAAACGGAGGTCGAAAAACATCTTCGTGATCTGTTGGGAGCGCAACGTTTCCTTTGGCTCGATCACGGTTATCTTGCCGGGGATGACACCGACAGCCACATCGACACTCTGGCCCGTTTCGTCAACGAGTCGACGATCGCCTATGTCTGTTGCGAAGATCCCGAAGATGAGCACTACGAAGAGCTTGAGGCGATGGAGGCGGAGCTTCGTGCGTTCCGTCGGGCCGACGGTTGTCCCTACCGTCTCGTTCCTCTGCCGATGGCGCCGGCCCGATTCGATGATTCCGGAGAGAGACTTCCTTCCACTTACGCCAATTTTCTCATTGCCAACCGGGCGCTTCTTTATCCCAGTTACGAGAGTCCGCAAAGCGATCGGCTTGCCGGTGAGATTTTTGCAGAGCTTTTTCCTGATCGGGAAATTATCCCGATTCCCTGCAGCCGATTGATCACTCAGGGGGGCAGCCTACACTGTTCGACGATGCAGATCTATTTTTGAAACGGAGTGATGAGAAATGAGTAGTCAAAAAATTTTCAAAAGTGCTTTGATCCAACAAAAGTATCACGGGACGAAAGAGGACACTGTCGCTTACAGCGTGGCACAGATCAAGAAGGCCGCACAGGCGGGAGCGGAACTGATCGTGCTTCAGGAGTTGCATCAGAATGAATATTTTTGTCAGTGCGAAGCGACCCGCTTTTTCGACTACGCACGAAGCTTTCAAAAGGATTTGCGTTTCTGGAGTGCGGTGGCGGCCGAGCACGGAGTGGTGCTGGTCAGTTCCCTTTTCGAAGAGCGGGCTCCGGGACTCTACCACAATACCGCCGTCGTCTTCGAGCGGGACGGTTCTGTTGCCGGCAGA
>JALWNT010000024.1 GCA_027080995.1 Campylobacteraceae bacterium
TGCGACTTTTTTGCCTTCTCTCTTCCAAGGAATGACGAAAGTTTTTCAGCATCTCCCGCATAGCCCTCTCTTCATCAAAGAGTCGATCCTCCCACTCTTTCAGATAGCGACTTTGCACGACGGCATCATGCTCTTCCCCCAGGGATTCTTGCATCCTTTTCATCTCTTTCAAAACGCTTCGACAATTCTTTTCGTCACAGATCGAAGCAAGAAATTCAAGGGTGTAACGCAACTCTTTTGCCAGGATACGCACGCGATGGTACCGTTTTGACGAAGAGGATTTTCGTAACTTATTTCCTTTTTCCAGAAAACGCTTCCGCTGAGACTTTACCCGTTTTCGAGCCGAGAGAATCACGGGAGTCTCTCCCGCTTCCGACGAATCTTCAAGTACGCCGGCAAGATCGATGAGCCGATCGAACGCTACTCGCCAGGATTCGGACTCAAGTGTTTGTTCGAACTCTTTGCGTTTTACTCTCCTCTCTTTATCGATCGTCGCTTTTAGCTTTTCGAGCTCCTCGTGCATCGGGGAATCGAGCTCTTCTCCCCACTCGTCCAGTGAGAGTAGGAGGACGTCCAAATCCCTCAGCTCGGTGCTGCGTCTCATCCCGTCGGCCAGAATTTTTCGGATCGTTGCAAGCTCTTCTACGACGAATACTTGCTCGGCGTAGTGCAGCAAAATGCGTATTTTTCGCAGAGCGATACGGAACTGATGGAGTGCTTCGGGATCTTTTCCCTTGCTATCGTAAGCAAACCATTCGAGAGAGAGACGACGGATTTCCTCGCGTAGCCAGGCTGCCAGGGCACTTCCCAGACTTTCGTAAGGGTGGAGAATCGGACTCGAGTCGTTTGTCCCATCTTGACTCGCCTTGTAGGGGTTCGCAGGAGAGCGCTTTACGGAGAAGGTCGGAATTTTCATCGTCCTGGAAAGTGCACCGTTGGTGAAACGAGCGTCCTCCGTCACCTCCTCGATAAGAATCGGCTCAAAGAGTTCGGGCAGGCGATAGCTTCGTGCCTCTTCTTCGTCGGGAAATTCGATCTCCAGAATGTTGAGGCCTTTGAGCGAGCCGCGAAAACGGTCCAACTCGTAGCGCCTTCCTTCCCATTCGAAGATCAGGCGATCTTTTCGAATGATGCCGCCGCGGTTTTCGGCTTTGCGCGCGAGATACTCTTTGCGACTTATCTCCTCCTCCCACTCTTCCCTCACCAATCCGCCGCCGATTTTACGGGTATGGATGTAGCGCGTTCCGATCCGCCGATACCTCTCGGCGTTGGCGACATCACTGACGAGATAAAACTGCTCGACAGGCAGGGAACGGAAGGGGACTTTGCGCTCTTTGAGAAAACGTTTCATCGAACAAGGACGCAGTAAAAACCTTTTTTCAATTTCTAGATTTTTCATGTCTCAATCATATCGTATCCGTCCGAACTCTTTTCGCTACAATGCAAAAAATCAATTGTTCGCAAGGAAAAAAAATGAAACTGGGAGTCAACATCGACCATATTGCCGTACTCAGAGAGGCAAGACGCATCAACGATCCCGATCCCCTCCAGGCTCTGGGGATCTGCCAACGGGCCGGAGCGGATCAGATCACGATCCATCTGCGAGAAGACCGGCGTCATATCCACGACGACGATGCTGCGGCGATCCTGCGTCACTCTCCCCTCCCGGTCAATCTCGAATGTGCCGTCAGCGGGGAGATCATCGATTTCGTCTGTACCCATCGCCCGCTGCGCGCCACCATCGTCCCCGAAAAACGTGAGGAGGTAACGACCGAAGGGGGGCTTGCCGTCACCGACGAACCTCGGGGTTTTCGCGAAGTCATCCGTCGGCTTCACGAAGCGGAGATCGACGTCTCACTCTTTATCGATCCTCACCCAGACGCCGTACTCGCCGCCAAGGAGCTCGATGCCGATTGGATCGAGTTTCATACCGGCCGTTACGCGAACATTCACGCCATGCTCTACAGCAATCTTCGTCATACCCGCCACAGTATTCCCGAGCTGGAGCTGCCGCGCGGCGAACTAAAACGGATGTTGGCCGAAGAGCTCGAAACCGTGCAGCGCCTCGCCGAGCATGCCCGCGGCATTCATCTTCACGTCGCCGCAGGCCACGGCCTCAACTATCAAAACGTCGCTCCCATCGCCGCCGTCGAAGCGATCGAAGAGCTCAACATCGGCCAGAGCATCGTGGCACGTTCCGTTTTCGTCGGACTGGAGCGTGCGGTGCGGGAGATGCGCAAGATTATCGGTTGATTCGTGTTCCGTGCTCTGGATTCAGTGTCGAGTATTTTGAAAAACTTCCGTCATTCCGGGCTCGACCCGGAATCCAGGGCTTTGAATACCCATAACACCGTGGATCCTCAATCAAGTTCAGGATGAAGAAATGGGATCTAATAAGTTTTTCAGAACATTCTGTTAAGAAAACGACGCGTTAAGAGCGCTTTTTATCCTCGTGTTCGCTTTCTTTCGGCGGCGTATTCCACAGCGTTGAGATAGCTGCGTAGATTCAGCTCCGCTCCTCGATAGGCGATGTCGAAAGCCGTTCCGTGATCGACGCTGGTGCGAAGAATCGGAAGATTGAGGGAGACGTTGATGCTCTCGTCGAAGTAGAGCGCTTTGAGCGGGATGAGGCCCTGATCGTGATAGAGAGCCACGTAGTGACGGAAGCGGCGGCGCATCGCCGGGGTGAAGGCAATGTCCGGGACGAGAGGGCCTGTAAAGGTGTGATTTTGGATTTTGGATTTTGAATTTTGGATGAATTGATTGGCTTGGACAATGGCCTCTTCTATGATGGTCTCTTCATCACCCAGAACACCGTGGTCGCCTGCGTGGGGGTTGAGGCCGAGGACCGCGACCTCCTCGGCACCGCTTTGGCGATAAAAATCGATCAGAAAGCGGCTAAGCCGATCCTTCTCGAGTGCCGCAGGCACTTGCCGCAGTGGAATATGCTCGGTGTAGAGCCCCACATACATGTCGGGGCAACCGAGCATCATGATCGCATCCCGATCGAAAAAATCCCGCAGCGCGTCGGTATGACCTTTGTAGGCGATTGTGGCCATCTCCCAAGCTTTTTTGTGAATCGGCAGGGTGACGATCGCGGCGCATTCGCCGGCGGCGGTGAGTTCCACTCCCGTTTTGAACGAGGCGAAGCTGTAGGCTCCCGCCTCCGCACTGACCCGTCCCGGATCGATCTCAAAGGGTGCGGCGTCGGGGGAGAGGATGGAAAAATCTTCGGGGACGGG
The DNA here is from genome assembly GCA_027080995.1 of Campylobacteraceae bacterium. GTDB lineage: Bacteria > Campylobacterota > Campylobacteria > Campylobacterales > Sulfurovaceae > Nitratifractor. The sequence continues at coordinate 3,243 of JALWNT010000024.1, forward strand.
GAGAGCGAGTCGATCGGCTGCCTGTGTGAGCATCTCCCGATCGATCAGGTAGAGCAGCGAAACTCCCCGCTCGCGCAAAAGAGTGTGTGCCCGGAGAGCGATTTCGATTCCGATACCGTTGAGATCACCGACGGAGACGGCCAGAGGCAGAGTCATTCGCTACTCTTTTGGGGACAGAGGGCTCCAGGAGAAAAGAGGCGGTTCACTTTTTGCCGAGTTCCTCTTCGCGGCGTTCGGGCTGCTGCTTTCCTTCGATGATGAAACGCAGGGCGTTGAGGCGGATGAAGCCCTCGGCGTCTTTTTGATTGTAAACTTCATCCTCCTCGAAGGTACTGTGCTCAGGAGAGTAGAGGGATTTGGGAGATTGACGTCCGACGACGATGACGTTGCCCTTGTAGAGTTTGAGGCGTACCTCTCCCTCGACGAAACGCTGGGTCCGGTCGATGGCGGCTTGGAGCATTTCACGTTCGGGAGACCACCAGTATCCGTTGTAGATCAAGGTTGCGTAGCGAGGCATCAGCTCGTCTTTGAGGTGCGCCTCTTCCCGATCCAGAGTGATCGATTCGATGGCACGGTGGGCTTTGAGCATGATCGTGCCGCCCGGAGTTTCGTAGCAGCCGCGGGCCTTCATCCCCACGTAGCGGTTCTCCACGATGTCGATCCGGCCGATGCCGTGCTTGTTGCCGTATTCGTTGAGGGTCTTCAGCAGTGTTGCGGGAGACATCTCTTCTCCGTTGATGGAGACGGGATCGCCCTTTTTGTAGCCGATGGTGATGTACTCAGGCTCGTCGGGGGCCTCCTCGGGGGAGTTGGTCCAAAGCCACATATCCGCTTCGGGCTCGGCGGCGGGATCTTCGAGGATCTGCCCTTCGTAGGAGATGTGCAGGAGGTTGGCATCCATACTGTAGGGGGATTTTTTCCCTTTTCTGTCGATGGGGATGCCGTGCTTTTCGGCATAGGCCAGCAGTTTTTCACGGCTGTTGAGATCCCACTCCCGCCAGGGAGCGATGACGGCGATCTCGGGATCGAGACTCAGATAGCCCAGCTCGAAGCGCACCTGATCGTTCCCTTTGCCGGTGGCGCCGTGGGCGACGGCGTCAGCCCCAGTTTCGTGGGCGATTTCGATCTGCTTTTTGGCGATCAGGGGTCGGGCGATGGAGGTACCCAGCAGATACTCCCCCTCATAAACGGCGTTGGCCCGGAACATCGGGAAGACGAAATCCCGTACAAACTCTTCCCGCAGATCCATGATATAAATGTTTTCGGGTTTGATACCCAGCTGCAGCGCCTTTTGACGGGCGGGTTCGACCTCTTCCCCCTGCCCCAGATCGGCGGTGAAAGTGACCACCTCGCACCCGTATTCGTCTTGCAGCCATTTGAGGATGATGCTGGTATCCAGACCTCCGGAATAGGCCAATACCGCTTTCTTGATTTTACGTTTCGACATAGGATGAACCTTTCACGACTCGGATGAAATTTTCGGGATTTTAGCACATTTCATATTATGAGCACGCTAACCCGCGCTACGCTGCCGAATCTATGGAAAGTTGATTGTTTGTGTTTCGATTTGGGTGTCGGAGGTGCCTCTTTTTCAAGTGGGTTACGTAATACAGAGAGTACGAAGTTATCCCGGAGAGCCGAGAGTGTTTTATCCCAACGTCCCGTTGAGAGCGTCGGCGGCCACCGCGGCGCTGCTGAATGCCCACTGGAAATTGTACCCTCCCAGCTCTCCGGTGACATCGAGGACTTCACCGATGAAGTAGAGCCCGGCCTGTCGACGGCTCTGCATCGTATAGGGGTCGATCTCCCGCGTCGAGACACCGCCTCGTGTCACCTCCGCTTTGCCGTAGCCGAAGGTACCGGCGGGGGCGAAGCGGTATGCCTTGAGCCGCCGCAGACGGCGGCGATGCAGATCGCTCAGACGATCGACGGGTCGGTCGGGGATCCCCAAACGTTCCAAAAATGCACGAGCCGCCCGTTTCGGCAGAGGCAGCAGTGTCGTCAGCTGCCGGCTGCCTTGCAGTTTTTCCAGGGAGATTCCAGGAAGAAAATCGATTGCAATCTCTCCCGCTTCCCACCAGAGCGATGCGTTGAGGACGGCGGGACCGCTAAGACCCCGATGGGCGAAGAGCAGACGATCCCTCCATTGTCTCTTTCCGACTTTCAGTTCGACTTCGGTGGAAATTCCGGCGAGTTCTTTCATGAAAAACTCATCGGGCTGGAGGGTCAAGCCCACGAGGGCGGGCGCGGTCGTTTCGATCCGGTGTCCGTAAGATTTGGCGATTTCGTAACCGATTCCAGAAGCTCCCAGCTTGGGAAAGCTCCTCCCCCCGCTGGCGACGACAAGAGTCCGAGCGCTGTAACTACGCTTTTGGCCTGTAATCTGGAAGGGTCCTTTCCCCTCCACCTTCACGATCCGCTCTCCCGCGATGAAGACTCCGGGAGGAATGGCCTGGGCAAAGAGGCGGTTGAGACTGCGCGCACCCCGGTCGCAAAAGATTTTGCCCTGAGCCTCAGGATGCCAGGCCACTCCCCGCTGTCCTACCCACTCCAGAAGCCACTGCTGATCGTAACGGTCAAAAACCGGTCGAATAAAGTCGGGATCGGCACGATAACGATCGGTGGAAAGTTCGAGATTGCAGAGATTGCAGCGTCCGCCGCCACTGACGGCTATTTTGGCGCCAGGGGAACGGTTGCTGTCGATAAGAAGAACGGAGTATCGTTTCTCGAGCCGTGCGGTGAGCATCAAGCCCGAGGCTCCGGCACCGAGGATTGCGACGTCGTATTCGGTGCCCACGATGAAGATCAGCTGTAGAGACGGAGAATTTCGTCGTTGATCATGCGCTTGGCTTCCCGAAGTGTTTCAAGGCTCTCCGGGGTCAATTCTCCGGAACGGGCGATCGGTGCCTCCAGGAGTTTTTCGAGCTCTTCGAGAAGCGTTTTGAGACGTTCGATCTGTTCTTTCGTTTTATCGTGCAGTTCGTCGAAACTGCTGACCTCTTCGATATAGAGCGCCCGATTGATGCCGGCGTTCATCTCTTTGAGCAATACTTCATATTTATGTACGGTATTATCGAGGTTTTTCACCTGCTCCTCGACGGCATTCATTTTCGCCTTGCACTCGTCAAGCCGTTCACAATACTCTGCCGCCTGCTTTTCAACCTCTTCCGCCAAGCGCTGATTGTGGGAGCGACGTACGGAGACGAGGACCATGTAGATGATCCACATGACGACCAGGGTGGAACCGATGACGATAGCGGCTCCCACAGGTGCGTGGCTACCTTGACCGAAAAGGTCGGCAATCGCGGCACTCAATTTTTGGAGCTGAGGCATCTGCGGCAGTTG
>JALWNT010000025.1 GCA_027080995.1 Campylobacteraceae bacterium
CGGTTCCCGAGGCGGTACGATCCCACCCTCTCCAGAATTTGTCGCTGAGGATTTTCATCTTCCGGTGATAGCGATTTCGTCTCGAGGGGGTCATCCCGGCATAACCGTAGAGCCAATCGTAGGTCAGTCCCATGAAGTAGAAGCTCTGATGATCCGGATCGCCGTAGCGGCTGAGATCGGTCGAGATTCTGTCCATCAGCTCCAACGCTTTGTCCGCATAGGCCTTTTTCCGCGTCAAACGATACATAAGTGCCAACGCAGCGGTGTAATTCTGAGGAGAATCCTTCATATCCCACGGATCGTTGTCGGGATCGAAGTCGATCATGCTGTCACAAAGCGCCTTGAAGGAGCGCCAGCGCTGGCTTCTTTTTTGTTTCAAGCTCCTCAGAGCCTGCATCCTCTCCGCCGTCAGCCAAAGTCGGGGATGATTTTTCGTCGGATAATAAGAGGAGGGGAAAGGGACCGCAATCAGCACACTCCATCCCAGAGCAAAAGCTAAAATTGTTCTCCACATTTTTCTCTCCTTTTCTTTATCCCCCCTTGATCCAAGAAACTGGATTGTGAAGATCATAACTTTTTTTATAATGATTGTCAAAAATTTATTTCTAATATTTAAATTTAAGAAATAATTAGGAATGAGGGAGAGGAAACCAGAACAACTTCACTCCCCGCGAAGGGGAAAAGGAGAAGATCAGGAGCGCAAAGTGCGGTCGTACTTCGCCGCCAGGCGGTCGAGGGCTTTGCGGTCGAGCTCCACCGTTTCGCCGTTTTCGAGGCGATAGAGAAGGCGGACCATCGCTTCGGCCTCCGGGTCCTCGTTGATGTGGGGATAGAGAATCTTCAGGGCCTCCTGCGGCTTGTAGTGGCGTCCGGCAACACCGTGCCGGCGGGGCCGTGCCGCGAACTTCCGGTAGAGAAGGCAAAAGAGTGCGGCCAGGGCGATCCCTGCGGCGAAGGCTCCGGCGAGATACCAGGGCAGTCGGGCGGCTTTCTCTTCGTAGGCTTTGCGCGCATAGTAGGCTTCGTCGGTCAGCAGGCTGCCGTTGCGGTCCGCAGCCCGGTGCGGGGCGGCCGTAGCGGCCGGTACGGCGGCGGCGGGGGCCGGGGATCTCCCGGCGGCGGCACGGCCCGTCCGGGCAGCAGCGGCAGCGGATCCGCCGGTCACGTGAACGGCGATCGCCGGCGCCGTGATTTTTTTGAGTTTTCCGCTTTGGGGATCGAACTCCTTCAACGTCAAAGCCGGAATGGTGAAATCACGATCGGAGATGAAGGCGTAGCTTTTGCGCCAGACACTTTCGAGTCTGTCCCCGACCAGGCGGCTTTTGACCTCTGCGGCATCGCTGTAGACGGTCACGCCGGGAATGTCGAAGCTCGGATCGGGCAGATCCTCCAGACTCCCCTCTCCCCGGATCGTCAGGATGTAGTTGACCGGTTTGTTTGCAGAGACCCTCTTTTTGTCCACGTGAGCCTCTATCGTGAAATTCCCCACCAGATCCGCCGAAACAGGAAGCGGCCGCACCTCGATACTCAGCGGCCGGGAGCGGATCGAGTACCACGTCAGAGGTGTTCCGAAGATTCCGAAAGGATCGCCCACCGCCTGAAGATCCCGGATCCCGATGCGTACCTGCGCCGGAGGGATCTGCAGTTTCCCGGGCCGATTGGGGATGAGCAGGTAGCGAAGCTCGTGGACGGTGGCGTTCCCCTGCCGCAGCTGCTTCTCTCCGCCGAGGGGTTTGACGAAGAAATCCTTGAATTGCGGCGGAGAATACTGCATCTGCACAATGGATCCGTTGAGCGGTTCGACCGCATCGACGGTCAGGATCAGCGGCTCGCCGACGTAGAGCTTCTTCTTATCCGCGTGCATCCGCAGGGCAAATCCGGCGACGGGGCCGGCCGTCGCCGCACTCCCGGCTGCAACGACATCCACATCCACCGGCCGGGTCTGCAACACTTTGCCGTCGACTTCGACCCGAAACGGAGGAATCGTCACCTTCTTGTCGGGATAGAATTCAAAAGAGAGGATCCGCTGCTGCTTGGAGCTGAATTTTCCGTTGACGAACCGGGTCTCGAGCTTGCTGCTGCGGCGCAGGTTTTCGACCGGATATTTCCCGATCTTCGCGATGGAGGGGAAGCGGACTTTCGACCCCTCGGCAATGAGTTTAACGGTCACGCTCTGGCCCCGGCTCACCCGGGTCGAACTCACCTGTGTCCGGACGCTTCCCGCCCAGAGCAGCGTACCGAGGAGGAGAAAGAGTATCCCCAGTCGTTTCAATGATATCTGACTATTGTTTTTCATCGTTGTTTCCTTTGTCCCGTTGGGCTTACCAGGGGTTGACGCGGACTTCGGGAGAGGCTTTGCGCCCCTCGCCCGCCTGATACATCAGCGTCGGCATCTTTTCGCCGCCCATTTTCTTCATCAACCGACGCAACTCCTTCGCCTGGATCGATTTGAGGCGCTGCATCTTCGCCGTTGCGCTCCGTTTTCCGGAAGCTCCCGCGGAAGAAGCGCTTTGGGGCTCTTGTCGCGGCTTTTGCTGCTCGGCTTTCGACGGCTCCTGCGACGGCTTCGCCTTTTTCTTCTCTTCGGGCTTCATCTTCCCTTTGCCGAGCTCTTTCTTGTTTGGGGGATTTTTTTTCTTCGGAGCGTTCGGCTTTCCGGAAGGCTTGGAGGGCTGCTTTTGCTCCGAAGCGTTTTGCTTCGGCGAACTCTTCGGCTTTTGCGATTCCCCTTTGGGAGGCTGCTGCGACTTTTGTTGCCCCTTCTTGCCTGAGCCGTTCTTTTGCGAAGAGTTTTTCTGCGATCCCTGCTTCTGTTTGTTCTGTTGCTTTTTTTCCTGGTTTTTTTGCTGATTCTGTTTTTGGTTTTTTGACGACGACTTCTTTTTTTGCTTTTGATTCTGCTTTTTTTGTCTGTTTTGCTCTTTTTTCTGCTGCTTTTTCTGTTGCTCTCTCTTTTTCCGCTGTTTTTTGCGCTCCAGAAGTTTTTTGGCCACCTCAAGGTTGTAGCGGGTATCCCGGTCGTCGCGAATCTTCAACGCCGCTTCGTAGGCGGTGATCGCCTTTTTCAATTCCCGCTTTTTGAAAAAAGCGTTGCCCAGGTTGTGCAGCCGTGCGTGCTCATCGACCCCTTCGCCCTTCGCCCGGCGATAGAGCGCGATGGCCCGGTCGTACTTTCCCGCCTTGTAGTAGGCGTTGGCCAGATCGTAGTTGAGCGCGGCGTTCTCTTTGTGCAGTTTTTTGAGCAGCTGGACGCTACGCTCGTACTCTCCCGTCTCGTAGGCTTGCCGCGCGGCCCGGATGATTTTGAAATCGTGGATCCCCGCGTGCAGCGAAGCGCTCAGCACGATCAGAAAAAGCCAAAAGATCCCCTGTCTCATTGCGCACTCCTTCGGCGACGAAATCCTTCGCCCGCACGGGGCATCGAGCTCAAGCCCATCAGAAGCAGAATCACCGCTCCCGCCAGCGGATAGACGAAGAGTTCCACCCGCTCTTTGATGTGCACGGCTCCTTGGTTTTTGCCGCTGAATCTGGCGTGAATCTCCTGCGCCAAGGCTTCCATATCGGATTTGCCGTACCCTGCGACGACGAAGTCCCCGCCGCTTTCGCGGGCGATTTTGCCCAACTCTTCGTTGAGCTGCGTGATGGCGAGCTCGCCGTTGCGCAGCTTGAGAGGGCGGCCCTGTTTGTCGAGGACGGGCGCTCCTTTTTTCGTACCGACGAGCACCGCGTAGAGGGTGATGCCCCGTTTTTTGAGCAGCGCAGCCAAACCTTTGAGATCCTCTTTGTCCCCGCCGTCGCTGAAGACGATGAGGACTTTTTGCTTCTTGTCCCGCAGGAGCCGCGCCGCCAGATCGGCCATCGCGACAAAATCGGTCGACGCCATATTGATGTAACTCTCATCCACTCCGTCGACGATCTGCTTCAGCGTCGCCTTGTCGCTCGTAAAAGGCGCCAGGACAAAGGCGTTGTGCGCGAAAGCCGTCACCGCGATTTCGTCGGAGGGCATCGCGTCGAGGAGTTCGGAGAGTTTCTTCTTGGCGAACTCCAGACGGTTGGGGTAGAGATCTTTCGAGCGCATCGAGCCCGAAATGTCCAGGGCGATCACGGCGTTGATCCCCTTGACGTTGATGACCTTTTCCCCTTTGGGGATCACGGGACGCGCCAACGCGACGATCATCAAAAAGACCGCCGCGAAGAGGACCAGGTTGCGCAGGCTGTTGGGCAGGGTGTCGCTGTCGGCACGCAGCCGCTCGAGGACCTTCTCGCTGAAGATCCGCGAGACTTTGTCTTTGTTGGTCACCACCAGAAAGACAAAGACGACAAAGGGAACGATCATCACCCAGAAAAACTGCGGATAGACGAACTGCATCACTCCACCCCCTTCGCGGTACGCAGATAGATGAAGAAGAGCAGCGCCAAAATCGCCGCAAAGAGCGGATAGATGTAGAGATAGCGATGCTGGACGATCTTTTTGCTCGTGATTTTACTGGTCTCCAGTTTGTCGATGTCGGCGTAAATCTTCGCCAACGCCTGCTTGTTGCTCGCGGCGTAGAATTTGCCGTGTCCCGCCTGCGCCAGGGCTTTGAGGTACGGCGCGTCGAAATCCCGGTAACTGCCGATACCGATGGTGTAGAGCTTGACGTCGCTTTTGGCGATGAGCCGGCGGATATCGTCGAAACTTATGCGGCTCATATTGTCGATGCCGTCGGTCAGCAGGATCGCCACCTTGGATTTGGCGTCGCTCTTGCTCAGAATGTTGTAGGTTTGCAGCAGCGCGTCGTTGATGGCGGTGCGTTTGCCCGCGATGCCCAGCTGCTGCATCGCTACGATCTTTTGCAAAAATTTCTTTTCGAAGGTCAGCGGTGAGGCCACGAAGGCCACGCTGGCGAAATTGATCAAGCCGATGCGGTCGTTTTTGCGCTTGGCGATGAAGTCTCTGACCACCTCTTTGACGACATCGAACTTGCTCTTGTAGGGATCGGTCGGATCGAAGCCCCGCTCCCGCATCGAATCGCTCGAGTCGATGATCAGCATAATGTCGCGACCCTTTTTGTTGATGTTTTTGTACTCGTCGGTGATCACCGGAGAGGCCAATGCCAGCAGCAGCCCCACGATCCCGACCCATTTGAGGATCTCCAGGAGGCGGCTGCGGTGGGCGTGGAGTCCCATAATCGAACCCACGTGCGGGAAATAGATCGCCATCGTCCGCGCCGGGCAGTAGCGCCCGCAGAGCCAAAACAGGACGATCAGGCCCAAAGCCCAGGGGTACTGGAAGCTGAAAGAATTAAAGAGACTCATCGCAGACATTCCTATAGAGTTCGAAGCGTTTGAGGGTCTCTTCGTCCACCGGCCCCACCTCTTTGCGGTATTTGTAACGCTCCAGGAGGGGCAGCAGCTGCGAAAAGAGCTCTTTGCGCCGCTCGTCGGTGGCCAGCAGCCGGCCGTATTTGGTCGCCTGATAAGCCGCCCGTTTGGGATCGCTCCATTCGATCCGGTGCAGGGCCTCCAGCCAGGCTTTGGCCCGGTTTTCCCGGCGGATCCCCCAGAGTTTTTTGACGAGAAAATAGAGAGCGACCGCCAGGACGATCACCGCCGAAACGATCGCCCCCCAGTAGAGCCAGAGGCTCATATCGGGGATCTCGACCATCGGCTTGATCTCTTTGATCGGCGGTAAGGTAGTGTTGATATCGGGTCTCATCGCATCCTCTTGGTCAATTTGGCGAAAGGCTCTTCGTCCGTGAAGAGCTTGACGTAACGAATTCCGTTTTTACGCAGATGGCGGTAGAGGCGCTGATCGTTGGCCCGCAGCGCCTTTTTGTACGCCATCATCGCTCCGCTGCCCACATCCCCCTCGAAGCTCTGCCCGCTTTCGGGATCCACGAGACGCAGATAGCCCAGGGGGCGTGGATTCTCCTCGAAACGGTCCCGGACAATCAGGACGAACACATCGTGCTTGCGGCTCAGAAGCCGCAGGTCCACCTCCCCCACAAAATCGGAGATCAGGAACATCAGTGACTTTTTTTTCACCCGCTTGAAGAGCGTATCGGCCCATCCGCGGAAATCTCCCCGCTTGCCGAGGGGATCGAAATCGAGCGCCTCCTCCAGCTCTTTCCCTACGGAGAAAATCTTTTTGGAGGGTTTGCTGTAGCGGTAGAGCTTATCGGCGTAGATGATGTGCGAAAAGAGATCGCTGTTTTTCACCGCCGAAAAACCGAGCAGCGCTACCAGTTCGGCCATATATTCCGATTTGGGCCGCTCGGTCCCGAACCAGGTCGAACCGTTGAGCATCGTAGAGACGACGACATTGAGCTCCCGCTCCTCGTGATAGATCTTGACGTAGGGTTTGCGCAGCTTCGCCGTCGTTTTCCAGTCGATCTTGCGCACATCGTCGCCGTAGGCGTACTCCCGCAGCTCGGCAAACTCGAAGCCCTCCCCCTGGAAGATCGAAGCGTTGTTGCCCAGCATCTCTCCGAAGACTTGCTTGCGGGTTTTGAGGAGAATCTTTTTGGCGGCGATATTCATC
>JALWNT010000026.1 GCA_027080995.1 Campylobacteraceae bacterium
TTGGACAATGCTTCTCCCCCCAATATCTATCTTGGCGCCACAAGTGCGTACGGTCTGCATATCATTGTCCCCGATCGAAACGGAGACGGAATACCCGAGGTCGTCGCACAAGGCCAGGCTCAAGCCTCCTTCATGCCGGGACAATTCGGTCCCGGAGGCACGGCCGGATCGATCTGGAAGATCGACGGAATGACCGGACAGATCTCTCTCTTTGCCACACTGCGCAACAACGGTATAGACAACGGAGGGGCCGGCTTGGGCAACATTGTCTTCGATCCGGTTTACTATCAACTCTATGTCTCCGATCTGGATAGCGGAGTGATCCATCGCTTGGATATGAACGGCAATGAATTGGGGATCTTCGACCACGGTCTAAACGGGCGTCCCAATGAAGGCATGTCGGTAATACCCGATGACGGCGTTGTTGCGGATATCACCCGCTCCACTTTTGATGTCTTCAATTCCGACACCTGGGGCTTCACAGACATTCGTCGCAGGATCTGGGGCATGGCTCTCTACGGTGGACGCCTCTATTATGCGGTGGGTGCCGGCCCGCAAATCTGGTCGGTCGGTTTCAATCCCGACGGTTCTTTCGCCTCTGATGCCCGTATCGAAATCAGAAGGGTTCCGGGAGGTATGCCGGTGTCGGATATCCTCTTCACTTCGGACGGCAGGATGGTTCTGGCCCAGCGGGGGATGATTACAGGATCGATGAACTTTCTGAAGTTCCATATCCCCGCCGGAAACCGTGTCTTGATCTACCGCCAAACTTTTAACGGTCGCTGGATCCTTCGCCCCGGAGAGTATGCCGTGGGATTCCCTCCGCCCTACCGAAACGCCTCTGGAGGTGTGGCGCTTTCTTGCGACGGTACCCTATGGAGTACGGGAGACAATTTGCGAAACACTCCGTTGCTAAAAGGGTTCGGACCGTTGGTGATTCACGGTCTTCAGGGCAACGATCTCTCATTGACGAAACCCCGCAATGTCCCGCCTTGGAACAGTCGCTTTGTGGATTACGATGACAAGTATGGCGACCGACGCAGTGCAGGGCACGTCGGCGATGTGGAGATCTACCGTCGCTGCTTCGGTGCGGGAGGTCTCTACAACTGGGGAGCGAGCTGGCCGGGATGGATCCCCATTATTCCCGGTTGGCAGCCGCCCACAGGATGGACGCCCCCGCCGTGGTGGCTTCCCGGTCCCGATCTAAGCTTGATCAAAAACGACACCCAATGCCGCCAAGATCCGCAAAGACCGAGAAGCCTCATATGCACCTACGACATTACCGTCCAAAATGTCGGTTCTGCGCGCTTCAACGGTAGGCTCTTTCTCAGAGATACCGTTCCTCCAGGACTCAGACTGCTTCAGCCGCCAGGTGGATCCATCCGTTGGAATTGTCGCCAACCGGGGGGAGTCGGCGGAGTGATCCGCTGCGACTCGGCCGCTAGGCAAATCCTGGCCCCCGGCAGCAGTGTCACTCTGCGTTTGAGGTTGCGAAGACTCCCGAGATTTAGAGGCAATGTAGTCAAAAACTGTGCAAATATCGTTCGCAAAGGTGATCCAGGCGCCAACAATCGTGACTGTGGATGGGGCTATCCCCCGGGCCCGGACCTTGAAATCAAAAAAACATTGGATCTGTGTTTTGCTGTTCCCGGAGGAACAGAGTGTCGGTATTGGCTCGACATCAACAATATAGGTAATCAGGCATACCGCGGCCCTCTGCATATCAGAGATACGCTTCCCATCTCCGCTCAATATCTTGGGGTACTTAGAGCCGACAGTCCCAACTGGAGCTGTATCGGCGGCAGAAGCGTAGAGTGCTGGTATTGGCCCCAAACCGTACTTCCGGCACGCACAGGCAATCGATGGCTAGAGATCGCCGTTTTTGTACCCGCAGGTTCACCTCGTGGACTAAAAAACTGTGCGGCACTCTCAAGTCCCGAACACATCGGAGATCCCAACATTAACGGCAACAATAGTGATTGCGCCCCGGTAATTACCTCTTCGCTTCCCAAGGGTCCGTTTAAACCGACTGTCAACAGATGCCCCGCCGGCTGGTCTTTACAATCCAAAAACTGGATACCTCCGCGCGGATGGATCTCCCGCATCATCGGTCAAGGCAAAAACTCCGTCATCTGCGGACGCAAAAAACCGACACCTCCACCGCCTCTTTGTCCGCGAGGATGGAGACGTTATCCCAACACAGCCGCCGTACCCCGGGGATGGAACATACAAATACTTCGACGGGGCAATTCGAGAATCGTCTGCGCCAAAGCTCGTCCGGTTACTCCACCGAAACAACCCCGTTGCGGACCGAGAGAGCAACGTTTCTATTCACGAAGTCAGATTCCGGCACATTGGCTCCGGCGGCGTGTCAGCCGAAACGGCATCACCATCTGGTGTGCCAAACCCCGACGGGTCTCTCCACCGCCCTCTGTACGATGTTTACCGGGAGAAACCCGTTTCAATTCCAAACACCAGATCCCTCCCTATTGGAATTGGCACAAAGTCACACAAAACGGGGGCACCATCTGGTGCGCCAAGCCGCCGCAACTGCCTCCTCCTTTGATAACCTGTAAACCGGGGTTTGTGTGGAACGGAAATCGTTGTGTTCACTATCCTGAGACCCGTTGCCCCAAGTCTTACCACTGGAACGGACATACCTGTGTCCCGAATCCTGCCGCCCATTGCCCAAGCGGCACCTATTGGAACGGGCATCAGTGCCTCGCCGATGAGAATGAGCCTCATCAACCGAAATGTCGTCCGGGTAGCCACTGGAACGGTCATCGATGCATCTCCAATCCCATCATCCACTGCCCCAAAGATACTTACTGGAACGGCCATCGGTGTGTTTCCAAAGCCTCGCATGAATCTCATAGAAAGTGTCGTCCGGGTAGCCACTGGAACGGCCATCGATGCATCTCCAATAAGAGAGTAAGTCACGGTTGTCGTCACGGTTTTCATTGGAACGGCCATCGATGTGTCCCGCTCCATGCAAACCACCGCTGTCCCCCCGATACCCGATGGAACGGCAGAGAATGTACTCCCCTTAATCCCGACAACGATTAGTAGATCCGACAGCCAAAAGGCTGCCGGAGGGCAATCTTTTTAAAAATCAACAATTTTGCAAGTGTCAGCATGCGAGTTGAAGCAATGTTTTGATCTTTTTTTGTTCGAGTGTCTGTGATAAAATCCATAACAAAAAGGAATCCCTATGCCCAACAAAGAAGATGCCCTCGATCTCCTCAAAGAGTACAACGACAACCCCGCCCTCGTCCAGCACGGGATCCAGGTCGGGGCGTGTATGGCCCATTTCGCCCAAAAATCCGGTGAAGATGCCCAGCGTTGGGAGATCGCGGGGATCCTCCACGATCTGGATTACGAGAAATACCCCGACCGGCACTGCTACAAAGCCGCCGAGATCATGCGGGAGCGGGGATACGACGAGGAGCTGATCCGGGCGATGATGAGCCACGCCTGGGGGATCTGCACCGACGTGGAGCCCACGAGCCCGATGGAGAAGACTCTCTACGCCGTCGACGAACTCAGCGGCCTGGTCAACGCCTGCGTCCTGGTGCGCCCCTCCAAAAGCATCGAGGATCTGGGGGTCAAATCGGTCAAAAAGAAATTCAAGCAGAAATCTTTCGCTGCCGGCGTCAACCGCGACATAGTCCTCAAAGGGGCCGAGATGCTGGGCCTCACCCTCGACGAACTCATCGCCGAAGTGATCGAGGCGATGAAAGCCCGAGCCGAGGAGTGCGGAGTCAAAGGAAATCCTGAAGAATGAACAGGCGCTACTTCACCTTCGCCATTTTGCGGCGCATGTAGGCGATCTTCTCCTGGAGGGGGAGGTTTTTGGGGCAGTGGTCTTCGCAGGCGAGGAGGCTCATACAGCCGAAGATCCCGGCGTCGTCTCCGATCAGCTCGAAATAGTCGGCGTCCGTGCGCTCGTCGTGGGGGTCCGCCTCGAAGCGGGCGATGCGGTTGAGCCCCACGGCACCTACGAAATCGGGGCGCATCAGGGCCGTCGCGCAGCCGGCGACGCAGATGCCGCACTCGATGCAACGGTCGAGCTCGAAGGTCGCATCAGCGACGTCGGGGTCGACGGGCTCTTCGATGCGGGTGATGTCGCGCTCCTCTTGGGAGTGGATCCAGCTCTCCACGCGCTTGCTCATCCGGTCCATCCACTGCCCGGTGATCACCGAGAGGTCTTTGATCAGCTCGAAGGCGGGCATCGGCATCAGGCGGATCTTTCCGTCGGGGTAGTCGGCGGTTCGGGTGCGGCACGCCAACTGGGGCCGGCCGTTGATCATCATCCCGCAGCTGCCGCAGATCCCCGCCCGGCAGACGAAATCGAAGGCGAGATCGGGATCCAGGTCTTCGCGGATGATGTTGAGCGCGACGAAGAGGGTCATCCCCGGCGTCTCCGTGATCTTGTAGGTCGCCATATGGGGCTTGGAGTTCGGATCTCTGGGGTTGTACTTGAGGATCTCGAAGGTCAACTCCCGGCCGCTGCTTTGATCCGCGGTGATCACTTTGTGTTTAGGCATATCCCACCCCCAGGCGTTCGTTTTTGGCTTTGTAGTTTTCGGGCAGCTCGAAGTGCATCAGGGCGTCTTGGATCTCGTAGCGGTCCTTCCCTTCGGCTTCGAGGCGTTTACGCAGGGCGTCGACCTCCGCCTGGCGTTTGGCCGAGAGCGGGTTTTCGACGATCTGCCCCTTGCGGCCGTAGCCCCGGAAGGCGGGGGGCATCTCCATCTTCATGATGTCCAGGGCTTCGTAACCCACCTCCGGCAGCGTCGCCTCGGGGTCGGGCCAGTGGACGATGGTGCGCTTGAGCCAGTTGAGGTCGTCGCGTTTGGTGAAATCCTCCCGGTAGTGCGCTCCCCGGCTCTCGGTGCGCAGCAGGGCGCCGTAGGCGATGCTCAGGGCAATCTTGAGCATTTTGGGGACGCGGTACGCCTCTTCGAGTTCGGGGTTGGCTTTGAGGCATTTGTAGCGCACCGGGACTTCGCGGCTTTTGCGTAGCAGATCCTGGAGCTCCTCGACCGCCTCTTCGAGTTCGTCGCCATTGCGGAAGATCCCGACCTTTTCATCCATGATGTGCTGCATCCGGCGCTTGATCTCGAAGATCGTCATCCCCTCCCGCTCGGGGCGCTCGAGGATTTCCCGGATCCGCGTGCGCTCGGCTTCGAGGTACTCATCGACCAACTTCGTATCCACCGTGATTTCATGCTCTTGGCAATACTGCGCCATATAGCTGCCCACGATCATCCCCGAGACGACGGTCTCGGCCACGGAGTTGCCTCCGAGGCGGTTGAAGCCGTGCAGGTCCCAGCAGGCTGCCTCCCCGCAGGAGAAGAGCCCCGCGATCGTCGCCGACTCGCCCGTGGGTTTGGTGCGGATACCTCCCATGCTGTAGTGCTGGGCGGGGCGGACCGGCAGCCACCCCTTCGGGCCGGGGTCGGCCGGGTCGATGCCGTTGAAGGTCTTGGCGATCTCCTGGACGTCGCGGAGGTTCTTTTCGATGTGCTCGCGCCCTAGGATCGAAATGTCGAGCCAGAGATGGTCGCCGAAAGGCGACGGCACGCCTTTGCCCTTGCGGATGTGCTCCATCATCCGGCGGCTGACGACGTCACGGCTGGCGAGGTCTTTCTTCTCCGGTTCGTAGTCGGGCATGAAACGGTAGCCGTCCACATCCCGCAGCACCCCGCCGTCTCCGCGACACCCTTCGGTGAGCAGGATCCCCGACGGGACGATGGGGGTCGGATGGAACTGCACCGCTTCGGGGTTGCCCAGGGTGCCGATCCCCGTCTCCAGCACCGCCGCCTGGCCCGTCCCTTCGCAGATGACCGCGTTGGTCGTCGTGCGGTAGACGCGCCCCCAGCCGCCCGTGGCGATGCAGGTGGCCCGGGCGACGTAGGCTTCGATCTCGCCCGTGATCTGGTCGCGGACCACCGCGCCGTAGCAGCGGTTGCCCTCTAGTATCAGCCGCATCAACTCTTTGCGTTCGTGGATCTCCACCTCGTCGCGGATGGCGCGGTTGGCGACGCCGTAGAGCATCGTGTGGCCGGTGGCGTCGGAGGTGTAGCAGGTGCGCCACTTTTTGGTGCCGCCGAAGTCCCGGGCGTTGATGAGCCCGTGGGCCTCCTCGCGCTCGACGATGGTGGTGCGCTGGGCGTTGA
>JALWNT010000027.1 GCA_027080995.1 Campylobacteraceae bacterium
GGAGAGGGTGGGATCGCGCTTCGCGCTGGTGGGAAGGTGGGAAGGTACAAGACAAAAACCTTCTCACCCTCTCACCTTCTCACCCTCTCACCCTCATAAAAAAAAGCGTTGCAAAGCAACGCCTACCAAAACCATTCACCACTCACCATTCACCATTCACCACTCGAAAGCGAAGCTTTCGGTCCCTCACTCCTCACTCCTCGCTCCTCTCTTTCCCCAAAGGGGAACCCATGCTTGAGATCCGTAACCTAACGAAGCGTTTCGGCGGTGTCACGGCAGTAGACGACATCAGCTTCCGCGTGGCCAAAGGGCACATCCACGCTGTCATCGGCCCCAACGGAGCGGGCAAAACGACCCTGGTCAATATGATCAGCGGGGTCTATCGCTGCGACGGGGGGAGCGTCTGGCTCGACGGAGCCGACATCACGAATATCCCCACCGACCGACTGGTCTACCGGGGCGTCTGCCGGACGTTTCAAAACCTGGAGATCTGCGGCCGGATGACGGTCCTGGAGAACGTTCTGCTCGGTTTTGACCGCTATATGAACAAAAGCCTCCTGCCCACGCTCTTTCGCTCCCGCCAACTCCTGGAGGAGGAGAGACGCTACACCGAGCGGGCGATGCATCTGCTGGGGCTTATCGGCATCGAAAAGTACGCCCGCCAGGAGGCGCGCAACCTCTCCTACGGCATCCTCAAAAAGCTCGAAATCGTCCGCGCCCTGGCCACCAGCCCCGAGCTAATCCTCCTGGACGAACCCGTCGCCGGCCTCAACCCAAAAGAGACCTCCGAGGTGGCCGAACTCATCCGTACCGTCGCCGCCGACGAAGTGACGGTGATCCTCATCGAGCACGATATGCGCATGGTCATGGAGCTCTCCGATCGTATCACCGTCATGCACTTCGGCAAAAAACTGGCCGAAGGAACCCCCGACGAGATCCGGAATGATCCGAAGGTGATTGAGGCTTATTTGGGAGGGAATAAGTGAATTTGGTTATTGGTTATTGGTGTATTGGTGTATTGGGGAAGGGCATTGAGATCCGCTTTGCGGATCGGCATTGGGCATTAGGCATTGTGTACGCCTTCGGCTCTGTTATTGGTACATTGGTGTATTGGTGTATTGGAGGCAGGGCTTCAGGACTGAAGTCCCGCCTCCATATAACAAGAAGCGTTGCATCGCAACGCCTACCGAAACCATTCACCACTCACCATTCATCATTCACCACTCGAAAGCGAAGCTTTCGGTCCCTCCTTCCTCATTTTTTCTACAAGGAGAAACAGTGTTTCTCCTTGTAAAAAAGCTCTCTGTCAATTACGGAAAGATCGAAGCGTTGCGTGAGGTTTCACTGCAAATCGAAGAGGGGGAGATCGTCGCGCTGATCGGGGCCAACGGAGCGGGGAAAACGACGCTGCTGCGTACTTTGAGCGGCCTGGCCGCCCCCCGCAGCGGCCGGATCGACTATCTCGGCCGTGAAATCACCCGCCTTGCCTCCGACCGGCGGGTCAGGGAGGGGATCGCCCAGGTGCCGGAGGGGCGGGGGCTCTTCTCGGTCCTCAGCGTCGAAGACAATCTGCTGCTGGGTGCTTATACCCGCAAAGACCGTGACGCGATCGCCCGGGATCTGAGGGAGGTCTATCGCCGCTTTCCCATCCTCGAAGAGAAGCGCCGCCAATACGCCGGCACCCTCAGCGGCGGGCAGCAGCAGATGGTCGCCGTGGGGCGGGCTCTGATGAGCCGACCGAAGCTCCTGCTGCTCGACGAACCCGGGATGGGGCTGGCTCCTGTCATCGTCGACGAGATTTTCAGCACCCTCAGCCGCCTTCGCGACGAAGGCACGACGATCTTCCTCGTCGAACAAAACGCCCATCTCGCCCTCGGCTTCGCCGACAGGGCCTACGTCCTGGAAAACGGGCGTATCGTTCGCGAAGGCCCTTCACGGGAACTGCTGGATGACGAGAGTGTAAAAGAGGCTTATCTGGGAGGATAAATCAAGGACAGGGATCTGTCCTTTTGTGATAGTGTCGCAGAGAATCTCAGAGTGCTTCGGCCGCTTTCTGCAAGGCGGCGATCACGTCGGAGATGTTCTCTTTGGGGATGTGGACTTTCCAGTCGGGTTCGTCGTTGCTTCCGTCGAGAAAAATCCCGACACTCGCGACCGGAGCGCTGCCGGCTCCGTAGGGCTCGTCAATCACCGCCACTTCAATCTTTCCGTTTTCGGTACTCGCCAGAGGTATCGTTGCAATCTCTTTGATGGTATCTGCCATTGTTCGCTCCTTCGGAAAAGTTTATATGGGACATATCATAGCGAAAGAGTGAAGGGCCTGCGATGCTACTTCGGTCGCTTTGGCGTAAAATGGATTATTTTTTCTTTTTGGCCAAGCGCATCAGTGCCGCCTGCTGCCGGCGCCAGAGGCGGATATCCATCGCCGGTACGCCGGCGTAGACTTTTCCTCCCTCCAAAGATTTCGTCGCAGCACAGCGGGCAGCCAGGGTAGCAAAGTCCCCGATCTGCAGATGCCCAGCCGTAGCGCTCTGGCCACCCATGACGACATTGCGCCCCAGGACCGTCGAGCCGGAGAGCCCCGTCTGCGAGACGATGAGGCAGTTTTCTCCAAGGCGGCAGTTGTGGCCGATCTGCACCTGATTGTCGATCTTGGTCCCGCTGCCGACGACGGTATCCCCCAGCGCTCCGCGATCGACGGTCGTGTTGGCGCCTACTTCCACGTCGTCACCAAGGATCGCATTACCCAACTGGTAAAACTTGACGTGTCGCCCGTCGCGGGTGTGGGCGAAGCCGTATCCGTCGCTGCCGATGACGCAGCCGCTGTGCAGGATGCAGCGGTCCCCGATCCGGCTGCCGTGGTAGAGCGTGACGTTGGGATGAATCAGACAATTCTCCCCGATGACGCAATCGTCCCCGACGTACGTTCCGGCCATAATGACCGTCCCCGCCCCGATCGTCACGTTTTTACCGAAACGGGCCGAAGGATCGATTTCGCACTCCCCCGCAAGGCGGGGCGCTTCGGAAGCCGTCGACATGCGATGGGCGAAGAGCGCGGTGGCCAGAGCCAGCTTGAGATAGGGTTCGTCGGTGATCAGAGCGATCGAGGAGTCGGGGAGTTCGGACGCGAAGCGCTCTTCGACCAGCACCGCCGCCGCTTTTGTCCGAGGCAGGTCTTTGCGGTACTTTTCGTTGTGAAAAAAGCTCAAATCGTTCGGCCCCGCTTCGGCCAGCGTGGCGATGCCGTCGATTTGGCGATCGGCTCCCGCATACTCCACACCGATCGCTTCGCAGATCGCTTTCAAAGAACGGCTCATAAGACTCCTTTTTTCGTCGCAAACTCCGCCTTCACGCTTCGTAATCTGCAAGACGCAATATGCTCAGCCGCAGAGGTTTGGCAGGGCCAAACCTGGCTCTTCTTTCGTTTCCTCGTTCCTCATTTCCCGTTTGCCGGAACTATCGTTCCATCGCGACGACACCGCTGCGGACGATCTCCACGGGCTGGTAGCGCTCCACCGCGTCGATGAAGTGCGCGATACGCCCCGCCTCGTCGGCCGCCATCGCGATGAACATATCGGGACCGGCGTTGACGATGTTGCCGTTGTACGCCTGGCAGAGTGCCTGGATTTCGGCGATGGGGCTCTCGATGGAGAATTTGATCAATACCATCTCTTTCTCCACCATCTCTTCGTGCTCGATGACCTTGAAGGTGGGGATGAGCTTGTGCAACTGCTTGACGATCTGTTCGATGACCCGCCGGTTGCCCCGGGTGACGATGGTCATGTGCGAAAAGTTCGATCCGGGAATCGGAGCGACCGTCAGAGAATCGATGTTGTAGCCGCGCCCCGCGAAGAGTCCGGAGACCCGGGCGAGGACCTGGGCTTCGTTGGCGACGATGACCGATATGACGCGTCTTACTTTATCCATCGCATTGCTCCTTGTGCTCGAGCAGCATATTGTAGAGGGCACCGCCGGCGGGTACCATCGGCAGGACGTTTTCGAAGCGGTCGACGGCGACGTTGACGAAGGTGACTTTACCCCCCGCGATCGCCGCCTCCATCGCCGCGTCGAACTCCTCCTTGGTCGTAACATCGAAGCCTGCTCCTCCGCAGGCTTCGGCCAGTAGTTTCCAGTCGGGCTGGAAACTCAAGTCGGTTTCGCTGTAGCGTTTGTCGTAGAAGAAGGTCTGCCACTGCCGCACCATCCCGAGGAAGTGGTTGTTGAGGATGACGTTGATGACCGGCAGCTTGTTCTCCGCCGCCGTGACCAGCTCCTGGACATTCATCAGGATCGACCCGTCGCCGGTGATGTTGACGACGATCTTGTCCGGCTGCCCCATCTGGGCCCCCAGCGCCGCGGGAAAGCCGTAGCCCATCGTCCCCAAACCGCCGGAGTTGATCCACTGGCGGGGCCGATCGAAGGGGTAGAACTGCGCCGCCCACATCTGATGCTGCCCCACGTCGGAGGTGATGACCGCCTTCTCGCCCAAGAGTTGCCCGAGGCGCTCGATGACCCACTGCGGTTTGATCGTCTCGTCGCAATCGTTGTAGGTCAGAGGGTGCAGCTCATCGTAGCGGGCAAGGATATCGCGCCAGACCTGGTAGCGGTCGGGGTCGACCTTCTTCTCCAGCATCGGAAGCATTTTGTCCACGACGGTTTTGACGTCTCCGACGATCGGATAATCCACATCGACCAGCTTGCCGATATTGGCCGGGTCGATGTCGACATGAATGATGTCGGCGTAGCGGGCGAATTCCGAGAGTTTCCCGGTCACCCGGTCGTCGAAGCGCGCCCCCAGGGCGATGATCAGATCGGTTTCGCTCATCGCCATGTTGGCCGCGTAGCTGCCGTGCATTCCGAGCATCCCGATCAGCAGGGGGTTTTTGGCTCCCATGACCCCCCGGGCCATCAGAGTTTCGACGGCGGGGATCTGCCCCATCTCGGCCAGAGCACGGATCGATTCGTGGGCGTTGCTCAAGACCACGCCTCCGCCCAGATAGAGCAGAGGTTTTTTGGCGTTGACGATCGCTTCGACCGCTTTTTTGATCTGGCGGTCGTTGCCCTTGTAGCGCGGTTTGTAGGTGGGCAGATCGACATGATCGGGGTAGACGAACTCCCCGATCTCTCCGGTGATGTCCTTGGGGATATCCACCAGGACGGGGCCGGGCCGGCCGCTGCGGGCGATATAAAAGGCCTCTTTGAGGATCCGGGGAAGATCCTCGATGGAGTGGACCAGATAGTTGTGCTTGGTGCACGGCCGGCTGATCCCCACCGCATCGACCTCCTGGAAACCGTCGGTCCCGATCAGGGAGAGGGGGACCTGCCCGCTGATGACCACCAGCGGGACCGAATCCATATAGG
This sequence comes from Campylobacteraceae bacterium, assembly GCA_027080995.1. Taxonomy (GTDB): domain Bacteria; phylum Campylobacterota; class Campylobacteria; order Campylobacterales; family Sulfurovaceae; genus Nitratifractor. Next base: position 5,362 of record JALWNT010000027.1, read on the forward strand.
CCGTCGCCAGCCCCGTCACCGCGTTGGTAAATCCCGGGCCGCTGGTGACCATCGCCACCCCGACCCTGCCCGTCGCCCGGGCGTAGCCATCGGCTGCGTGGACCGCCGCCTGCTCATGGCGCGTCAGGATGTGCCGAAAGGCGTTTTGTTTGTAGATCTCGTCGTAGACGTTCATGATGGCGCCGCCGGGGTAGCCGAAAACCGTATCGACCCCCTCGGCGATGATCGCCTCACAAACCATCTGAGCTCCGCTCATTTTCATAGCCAATACTCCGTGCTCACGTGAAATTTCCGTTGATTATAGCCAAAGGGTGATGAGAAATCTTAGCAACGGTTTGGAATATCCGAAATTTTATTACCGCACCCTACACAGATTTGAAATTTCTTCATGAAAGAACAGAGAAAAAATGATATTATGGAAAGAGGGTCAAAAAGAGGGCTTCAACGCGGATGGAAAAGGGGAAGGAGGGGATTCATGAATCCCGATTTTCTGAAACAATTACGAATACTTTATGTTGAGGATGAATCTACCGTACGGGAAAGTGTCCGACGTAATATTGCTCCTTTCGTACGGGAAGTGATCACCGCCGCGGACGGGGAGGAGGGATTGGCACGTTTCCGTGAAAACCGGGACCGGATCGACCTCATCGTCACCGACATTATGATGCCCCGGATGAACGGCATCGAAATGGTCGACGCCATACGAAAAGAGGATCCCGAGATCCCCATCATATACACCACCGCATTCGATGATCGGGATTCTCTGCTGCGGACCATCCAGCAGTCTGTGAGCGCCTACATTCTCAAACCCATCGACTTGGAACGCCTCCTCGAAAGTTTCCAGCAAGCGGCCGTCCGGGTCGAAAATCGACAGTTACGTGAGTCCCTCCAGGAGAACAACCGCCTGTTGGAAGATCGGGTTCGCGCTCAAACACAGGAAATCCGCAAAAAAAATGGAGAGTTGATCCAACGTCTTTTTACAGACAATCTGACCGGTCTTCCCAACCGTGCGGCGCTCAAAGAGCGTATCGATACTGCCCATGACCCTGCCCTGATTCTAGTAGACATCGATGCCTTTCGGAGCTTTAATGAAAGTTACGGAGAGCGGATAGGTAATGAAATCCTTATCACATTTTCCCATCTGCTAAAGCGTTTCGCGGAAGAGCGAGGATTGCTGGCCCATCGTCTGGGTTCGGACATCTTCGCCCTCTTCAGCTCCGAGTGTGACTCCCTCTCGCGTTGCGAGAGGATCGCCACCGAGCTGCTCGCCTATCTCAACCGTCACGAAATCAAGGTCCCCTCCTACGACTTTTCTCTCCAACTCAACGCTACCCTCGGCATAGCGGAAGGCCGGGAGAAGTTAATCGAGAAAGCGAGCATGGCTCTCCAACATGCCAAAACGAACTCCAAACCCTATCTCGTCTACAGCGAAGCATACAATACCGATACGGAATATCGACGCGATATGCGATGGAAGCAACTCCTGAAAAAAGCGGTCGAAGAAGACAAAATCTCTCTCCATCTGCAACCCATCACCGATCGAGAAAAACATCCCATCCATTACGAAGCTTTGATGCGCATCAAAGAGAATGGAAAAACCTATTCACCAACCCAATTTCTATCCGTAGCCAAAAAGGTGAAACTTTTCACACAACTCTCCTATCTGACTGTAGAGAAGGCATTAAAACTCTGCCGGGATTCCGGCTGTCATATCAATCTCAATCTTTCGGTGGAGAATATTGAAGACTCCTCTTTTGTCTCCTGGCTCACACGACGCATTGAAACCCTGGGAGTCGCCCAAAAAATTACGTTGGAGATTCTCGAAAGTGAAAACATTCGAGATTACGAAACGATGGTCGCTTTTTTCGATGCCATGCATCGACTGGGATGCAAAATGGCTCTGGATGATTTTGGAAGCGGCTACTCCAATTTCGTCTATCTCCAGCGTCTTCGTCCCGACTACATCAAAATCGACGGCTCCCTCGTTCGGGAAGTGGATCGGGACGAAAACGCCCGCATCATCGTTCGATCCATCAACGACTTCGCCCACAATCTCGGTATCCAAACCGTCGCAGAACATGTTCACTCCGATGAGGTCTTCGAAGCTCTCAAAACAATGGGAATCGACTATTTCCAAGGCTACTACCTGGGAAAACCCTCCGAAATGAGAGAACTACAATGCCTCGCTTGATGAGTATGCTGCAAAAGATACTATCGATCTGGTTGCTGGTGGGTGCATTGCTGTGGGCGACTGCGGAGCAAAATCCTCTCTCCCTCACTCCCACCGAACAGGCATGGATCCGGACCCATCCCGTTATCACTGCCCAAAACGAAATGGATTGGCCTCCTTACAATTTCAGCTACCACGGCGATCCGATGGGCTTCTCGATCGACTATCTTCAGCTATTGGCCTCGAAACTTCATCTGAAAGTCCGTTACCGTACCGGCAAACCCTGGTACGAATATCTGCAACTCTTTCGTCAAGGGAAACTCGATCTCCTTCTCAATATTCGAAAAACCAAAGAGCGTGAACGTTACATCCTCTTCACTCCCCCCTATGTCAGCGCCGGTAAATCGATCTTTACCAACCTTCCGGGGATCTACAATCTCTCCGATCTCAACGGCAAAACCGTCGCCGTTCCCAGGGGATACTACATCGAAGAGTTTCTGCGAACCTACTATCCCAAAATCCGCCTTTTACTTCAACCCACGCTTTTGCAATCGATCATCGCCGTCGCCGATAAAAAAGCCGATGCCGTTGTGGGAGACTACAACGCCATCAGTGAATTGATGCAGGACAAGGGGTTGAAACTCCGTTATGCCGCAATGGTGGAAGATCCACGTCTGGACGGACAGATGCATATAGGAGTCTCCCAAAAAAAACCGCTACTGCGTGAAATCTTGAGCAAAGCGATGCGTGCCGTCACTCCCCAAGAGATGCGTCAGCTCAAAAGCCGATGGCTCGATAGCAAAAAGATTGACCCCAAAAAAGCGCTCCCTCCGGTTTTCGATGCAAACGAATCGGCCTATTTACATGCGCATCCGACGATCCGTATGTGCAACAATCCCAACTGGGTCCCCATCGAATTCGCACAAGAGGGCAATATGAGCCGTATGGCGGGCATCGCCATCGACATCCTGCACGACGTGGGCCACAGACTCAATCTGCAGTTCAAAAACGTTCCCACCCGAAGCTGGAGCGAATCCCAGCGCTATTTGAAAGAGGGGAAATGCGACATCCTCCCCGCCGCCGTCCGAACGAAAAAACGGGAAGCCTACGCCCGTTTCACCCAGCCCTATCTTACCTATCGGCTCGCCATCATCACCCGCAAAGACCGCCCCTTCATCCGAGGGTTGGAAGACCTACAAGGTAAAGTCTTCGCCCGCAAAAAAGGCTCCGGACTCATCAGCAAAATGCGCCGCCGTTTCCCCGGGATCAAAATCTTGGAGACCCCCACCTATCTGGACTCTTTCCGAGCCGTCAGCTCCGGCAAAGCCTACTACACCCTCGCCACCCTGCCGGTGGCGGCTTACTTCATCAACCGCTATCAGCTCAACGATCTCTCCATCGCCGGCTACACCGAGATGAAGTACCCTCTCTCCATCGCCGTGCGCAAAGAGATGGCCCCCCTGGTCCCCATTCTCGACAAAGCCCTGGCCCGAATCACCCCGCAGGAAAAACGTGCGATCTTCGACCGCTGGACCAACGTGCATCTGGAAGAGATGGGGCTCAAGATCGATCCCAGGATCCTCTGGAGCGTGGGGCTCGGGGTGGGATTTTTGATTCTTTTGGCGTTGATGCGCTACTGGCATATGCGACGCTCCATGCAAGAAACCCGAGAGCTTCTGGACAGTGCGATGGAAGGTATCGTCCTGCACCGCAACGGACGCTGCGTCGACCTCAACGAAAGTATGATCAAAATGCTGGGATTTCCCGACCGCAAGTCGGCCATCGACGCGAACGTCTTCGACTGGGTGGCTCCCGAGTATCGTGCCATGACGCGTCTGCGCGCCAAGAGCGACTATGAAACCCCTTACGAAGTGGAACTGTTACGCCGGGACGGTAGCCGTTTTTATGCGTTGATCCACGGCAAATTCATCCGCAAAGGAGCTTTGCGACTCGTCAGCGCCGTGGACATCACCCAGCTTAAAGAGCAAGAAAAGATCATTTCTCAGCAATCCAAAATGGCCGCTTTGGGAGAGATGATCGGCAACATCGCCCATCAGTGGCGTCAGCCGCTTAGCGTCATCTCCTCCATCGCCACGGGCCTCAAGATGAAAAAGCGCTACGGTCTTCTGGAGGATGAAGAGTTTTACCGCAGCTGCGACGACGTCAACCATCAGGTACAGTACCTCTCCCAGACCATCGACGATTTTCGTAACTTCATCAAAGGGACGAGGGAAGATGAAATGTTTTCTCTCAAAGAGGAGGTCGATGAGATGCTCGAACTGGTCAAGGAGAGTATCCGTACCCACGACATCACCGTGGAGGTGGAGATCCCTGACTCTATCGTCATTCACGGCTACAAAAACGAACTGATCCAGTGTCTGCTCAATCTCTACACCAACGCCAAAGACGCCCTCGAAATCCGCCAACCCGAGCCCAAACTGATCCGAATCTCCGCCGAAATCGACGAAGAGACCCTCCAAATCCGCTTCCTGGACAACGCCGGAGGCATCCCCGATGAGATTCTGCCCAAAATCTTCGATCCCTACTTTACCACCAAGCACCAGGCGCAGGGAACGGGCTTGGGACTCTATATGACCCACAAACTGATCACGGAAGGGATGGGAGGTCAAATCGTCGCCTCCAATATCTCCTTCTCTTATCAGGGAAAAGTTTTCACCGGAGCGCTCTTTACCATCACACTCCCTCTGCATCCTCCTGCGAAAAAAAAGACAGAGCGGGACTCCTCTTCGGAATCGAACGAAAAAGGGGAGAAAAAGTAGATCAAAAAGAGTGTTCCCGCTTTACCCTTCACAAAGCGCGAGCGCCACGCCCTCCCGCAATCCGTCGTCGATAACGCTACACTCGTCGAAACCCAACAGATCGTAGAGCGCTTCGAAGATCAAAATCCCCGCGGCGATCAAATCGTCACGCCCCACCCCGACAGCGATACGACGCTCATCCGGGCTCATCGCCAGCAGACGCTCCAGCGCTTTGCGCAGCTCCGCTTTGCGTAGCACCGTCCCGTTGATCCGGCTGCCGTCGTAGTTCGCGTAGTTCATCCCCAGCTTCATCGCCGCCACGGTGGTCGGGGTCCCCGCCGTCGCGACGAAACGTGCGGGACGCCCTACACGTGCATAGAGATCGGTGACATACTCCCGCAGCGGCGAAATTTTGCGCTCCAATACTTCGGGGACTCTCTCCCAGCTTCCCGCCTCCTGGCTGAGCGTCACGATCCCCAGCTCGAAGCTGCGGCTGAAAGTCGCACTGGGAAAGCGGAAGATCAGCTCCGTCGACCCACCCCCCATGTCCGCCAGGACGAAAGAGTCGGCGGGCTCCCCCAGACGCTCCAGCCTCCGCTGCACAGCCAGAAGCGTCAGGCGCGCCTCCTCTTCTGCGTCGATGATCTCGAAGCGCACCCCGCTCTCCTCTTCGATGCTTTGCAACACTTCCTCTCGGTTGCTCGCCCGACGCATCGCTTCGGTCGTCACCGCCCGCACGGCCGCTCTGTCGAAGCCCAGGGCCTCTTTCAACTCCTTCAATCCCGCGACGATCCGCTCCACCGCCGCCTCCGAAATCCGCCCGCTCTCCACCAGCCCGTCGGCGGTGCGGACAATCTTTTCGTACTCCGCGACAAAAGCCCCGCTTTCGCAGTCGAGCTTCACGCCCCGCAATGTATTGGAGCCTAGATCGATACCGATAGAGAATTTTGGATGTTGGATGTTGGATATTGGATATTGGAGCGGCACGTCAGTGCTCTTCGCGGAAGGGAAAGCCGTTTTCCCGCAGGGCGTTGCGGATCTGTTCCTGATGTTCCGCTCCTTTGGTCTCCAAGGAGACGCTCACATGCGCGTCGCCGAAATCGAGGTCGGTAGAGGTACGATCGTAACCGATCTGGACGATGTTGGCCTGGACCTCGCGCATCAGACCGGCGAAGCGCTCCAGGGCTCCGGGTTTGTCGATGAGGGTGACGACCAGCTTCATTTTGCGGTGGGATTTGACCAGACCCTTCTCGATGATCAGAGAGAGCATCGTGACATCGATGTTGCCGCCGCTGAGCAGGATCCCGATGCGGCTGCCCCGGGGAAGGTCGAGATGCCCGTGCAGCACGGCGGCGACGCCGACGGAGCCGGCCCCCTCCACCGTCAGCTTCTGTCGCTCCAGCAGGAAGAGGATGGCGCTGGCGATTTCGTCTTCTCCCACGAGCTTCATCTCGTCGACATACTGGAGGATATACTCCAGCGTAACCGGCGACGTATCCCGCACTGCAATTCCGTCGGCGATGGTCCGCACCGAGGTGCTATCAATCGGGCGTCCGGCATCGAAGGATTGCTTCATCGCCGGCGCCCCCGCCGCGGCGATGCCGATGACCCGCATCTCGGGTGAGATCGATTTGGCCGCCACGGAACACCCGGAGATCAGTCCGCCGCCGCCGACGGGAATCACCACCGCGTCGAGATCCGGCTCCTCTTCGAGCATCTCGAGCATGATCGTCCCCTGCCCCGCCATCACCTCTTCGTCGGCGAAGGGATGGACGAAATCCTTGCTCTTCTCTTCGGCGTACTCGACGGCGTAAGCGTAGGCTTCGTCGTAATTGGCCCCTTTGAGGATCACCTCCGCCCCGAGATCTCGGACACCCATCACTTTGGTCAAAGGTGTCGATTCGGGCATGACGATGGTCGCATCGATGCCGAAGTGACGCGCGGCAAAGGCGACCCCCTGGGCGTGGTTGCCCGCGCTGGCGGCGACGACACCGTTTTTTCGCCCCTCTTCGATCAGCGCCGCGATCTTGTTGAAGGCTCCACGCAGCTTGAAGGAGCCCGTACGCTGGAGGTTCTCTTTTTTCAGATAGATTTCGTAGCCGCTTATTTCGCTGAGAATCGGCGCGTAGGCAAAGGGAGTCCGAAGTACCACATCCGAAATTCTCTTACGCGCCCGACCGATCCGTTTTAAGTCCACCATTACACATTCCTAAGTAAAATTGGACAGATTATACGAAAAGGATGCTTTATGGAGTGTGAATTTCCCCGGATCAACAGCAACGAGGAGGAGGTCAAACGTTTTCTCGAAACCTCGAAAAACATCGCCGTCGTCGGCGCCTCCCCCAATCCCGAGAAAGACAGCCACAAAGTGACAAAGTATCTGATCGAACACGGCTACAACGTTTTCCCGATCTATCCCAAGGGGGAGGATTTTCTCGGGCGCAAATATTACCGCAGCCTCAAAGAGATCCCCGAGCCCGTCGATATGGTCGTCGTCTTTCGCAAACCTGAAGCCGTCGGCCCCATCGCCGACGCCTGCATCGAGCGCGGCGACGTCAAAGTGCTCTGGACCCAGAAAGGGATCGTCAACAACGCGGCGGCCGAAAAGGCCAAAGAGCACGGCATCGACGTCGTTCAGAACCTCTGCGCGATGGTCGAACACCGCGTGCTGCTCGGGAAGTGATTCTCCTACAAAGATTGTCGTGATCGACGATACCGTTTACACAAGAGTGATAGAATCGAAGCATGCAAAAAAAGAGCGATGAAAACAGACCCGTCAAAATCCTGATGATCGAGGACGATCCCGAATTTGCCGAGCTCGTGACCGAATTTCTGGCGAAGCACGGGATGGAGGTGACCAATTACGAGGATCCCTTTCTCGGAGTGAGCGCCGGAGTGCAAAACTACGATCTGCTCCTGCTGGATCTGACTCTGCCGGGGATGGACGGCCTGGAGGTCTGCGAAGAGGTGGTCCGCAAATACGACATCCCCGTCATCATCTCTTCGGCCCGCAGCGACGTGGAGGACAAGGTCAAAAGCCTCCAACTCGGCGCCGACGACTACCTCCCCAAGCCCTACGACCCCCAGGAGCTGCATGCGCGGATCGTTTCGCTGCTGCGCCGCTACAGCAAGAGCGGCGGCCGACAGGCACCCCCCAGTGAATACGAAATCCGCGGCGATACGGTCTATCACCGGGGCGAACCGATGCATCTAACGCCTGCGGAGTTCGACATCCTCTCCCAGCTGATCCGCAAACAGGGGATCACCCTCTCCAGGGAGCAACTCATCAACGAATCGAAAGTGATGAGCGACAGCTCCCAAAAGAGCCTCGACGTCATCATCAGCAAAATCCGCTCGAAGCTCGGCAACCCCAAAGCGATCCAGGCGGTGCGGGGCGTCGGCTACAAGCTTCTGTGATCCGATGCGCTTCCCCCGTCCGCGTCTGCGTCTGGACTCTCTGCGCTCCAAAATCCGCCTGATCTTTTCGATCGCGATACTGCTGCTGCTGTTGCTCTTTTCGGCGCTGTTGCAGAGTACGACGGGCCGTGCGATGCAGGAGCTGCAGATGCAAGAGCGCGCCAACATCCACTATCTCTATCTCTACTACCTCAAATACGGCAAAATCGACAAAGATTATCTCGCCTCCCAAAACATCCGCATCGTCGACGCCGGCAGCAAAAATTTCCAGATGCAGCGGCTGCGCGAAGCGGCGAACCGTAAAAAGAAATTCGACGTGGTCAACGTCAACTTTCACCGCTACATCCTCATCAACAACGACCGTTTCAAGCTCATCCTCGAAAACCTCAACCGCCCCCGTTTTCCCATCGAACTCTTCGTCGCTTTCGCCGGAGCCTTCGCGCTGCTGGTGATCCTCTATTTTTGGATCATCCGCTCCATTCGCCCGCTGAGTGAACTCAAAGAGAAGATCCTCCTCTTCTCTCAGGGAAATCTGGAGATCCACTGCCACAGCGACCGGCACGATGAAATCGCCGAAGTGGCCAACGCCTTCGACCGCGCCGTGCAAACCATCCGCGACCTGATCCAGTCGCGCCAACTCTTGCTGCGGGCGATCATGCACGAGCTCAAAACCCCCATCGCCAAAGGGCGCTTCCTCTCGGAGATGGTCGACGATCCCAAAAAGAAAGCCCGCTTCAACGCAATCTTCGCCCGGCTCAATCTCCTCATCGACGAATTCGCCAAGGTGGAGCAGATCAGCTCCAAAAACTTCCGCGCCGATCTGCGCCCCTACAAAGTCAGCGACCTGGTCGAAGCGAGCATCGACCTGCTGATGCTGGAAAACACCCGAAAGCACCTGCACGTCATCACCAAAGAGGATTGCACCGTCTTGGCGGACTTCGAACTCCTGACGCTGGCGATCAAAAACCTCCTCGACAACGCCATCAAATACAGCCCCGACCACCGCGCCGACGTGCTCATCGACGGCCTCAGACTCGTCCTCTCCAACCGCGGCAAAAAGCTGCCCGGAGACTTCGAGGAGTACTTCAAACCCTTCCACCGCTCCACCGGCGGCCTAGGGCTGGGGCTCTACATCATCAAAAGCATTCTGGACATTCACGGGATGAAGCTGGAGTATCGGTACGACGACGGGGTGAATTATTTCACGATCCTCTTTACGGGAAAAAGCTGATTTCTCGTGATGGCGAGAGCAAGTAGTTTTGACACCGTGTCAAACGCCACTGGGAAGAATTTCACTCACAGTCGAAGAACGCGAATCCATTCCACCGATGATCTTTCAAAAACGTTGCACCTTTATCGTAAACGTTTGGCTTTCGTCATCCCAAACTTGATTCAGGATCCACGGCACAATGGGTATTCAAAGCCCTGAAATCCGAATCAAGTCCGGAATGACGGAGGTTTCTCATACCTCTCGATTTAGAAATTCTCCCCGATCATAAAGGCGAGCTCCAGCGCCTGCTTGGCGTTGAGACGGGGGTCGCACTGGGTACGGTAGCGGTCACCGAGCGCGTCGGGGGTGATGGGGCTGGCGATGCTGCCGGTGCACTCGGTGACATCTTCGCCCGTCATCTCCAAATGGATTCCGCCGGCGACGGTCCCCTCTTTTTGATGGATTTCGAAGAATTGGCGCACTTCGGAGAGGATGTTGTCGAAATCCCGGGTTTTAAATCCCGTGGCGGTCTTCTCGACGTTGCCGTGCATCGGATCGATGGTCCACACGACGTTGCGCTCGGCTTCTTTGATGGCCCGCAGCAGCGGCGGGTAGAGTTCGGCGATTTTGTCGGCACCCATACGGACGATGAGATTGAGGCGCCCTTCGACATTCTCGGGATTGAGGGCGTCGATCAGATCGATCAGCTCATCAGGCTGCATCGAGGGGCCGACTTTGCAGCCGATGGGGTTTTTGATGCCGCGGAAATATTCGATGTGCGCGCCGTCCAGATTGCGGGTCCTATCGCCGATCCAGAGCATATGAGCGCTGGTGTTGTACCACTCGTCGGTGAGGCTGTCGATGCGCGTGAGAGCCTCTTCGTAGTTGAGCAGCAGCGCTTCGTGGGAAGTGTAGACGACGGTCTGGCGTAGCTGAGGAGCGGTCTGGCTGTTGATCCCCGCCGCGGCGAGGAATTTCATCGCTTTGTCGATCTGATTGCTCAGCTCCTCGTAGCGTTTGCCCAGGGGGTGGTCCTTGATGAAGTCGAGGTTCCATTTGTGGACCTGGTTGAGATCGGCGAGCCCGCCGCGGGAGAAGGCCCGCAGCAGGTTCATCGTCGCCGCGGACTGGTAGTAGGCCCGCAGCATCCGGCGGGGATCGGGGCGGCGCGCCTCTTCGGTAAAGGCGATGTCGTTGATGATGTCGCCGCGGTAGCTGGGAAGCTTGACGCCGTCACGCTCTTCGAAGTCGCTGGAGCGGGGCTTGGCGAACTGTCCGGCGACCCGACCGATCTTGACCACAGGCTTGCCGCTGGAGTAAGTCATCACGACCGACATTTGCAAAATCAGTTTGAAGAGATTTTTGATCGTATCCGCGTTGAAGGCGGCGAAACTCTCGGCGCAGTCACCTCCTTGGACGATGAAGGCTTCTCCGCGTCCCACTTTGGCCAGATCCTTTTGCAGGTTGCGCGCTTCCCCGGCGAAAATCAGAGGGGGGTAATTGCGCAACTCCTCCTCCACCGATTTCAGAAGGGCCGCATCCTCATACGTCGGCTGCTGCTTGATGGGAAAATCTCTCCAGCTTGACGGGCTCCAACTCATACCAAATCCTTCGTTCGAAATTTTGGAAAAGATTATAGCGAAAGAGCCTATCAGAACGGTTTTGAGAGATTTTTCACAGCTTATTCACCGAATTATTCTCAGAATGGGTTCAACGGAAAAACTTTCTTTTCGGAGAGCGAAAAGTTTTTTCACATAGTGAATAAGTTGTGAAAAACTCCTATTAAAAAATATATTCCATTTTATGGGTGCTGGGATTTTTCGGCCCGAAAAGTGACGAAATTGGCCCACTGAAAGAGGGTATCGACGCGGGAAAAGCCCGCTTCGCGGCAGAGGCGGATATTTTCGGCGATGGTGAAAGGGATGAGGACATTCTCCAGCGCTTCGCGCTTGGCGGCGATCTCGTAATCGCTGTAACCCTGGCGCCGCTTGTAGTCGTAGTAGATGTCGATCATCGCCCTGTCGAGGCGCCGATCCTCGAAGACCACCTTTTCGGAGAAGTAGAACTCCCCGCCTTCACGAAGCCCCTCATAGATGCGGCGCACCAGCGTGGGGCGCTCCAGCGGGCGGATGAACTGCAGAGTGTAGTTGGCCACAACCACGTCCTCATCCCGGATGGGATACTCCAGCAGATCCGCTTCGATCAGTTCGATCGACTCCGCGCCGAACGCCGCGCATTTGTGGCGGGCGCGTTCGATCATCGCCGAGGAGTTGTCGATCCCCCGCAACCGGGCGGGCCCCTCACAGCGGCGGGCGATCTCCAACAGGAGGCGGGCCGTCGAGCAGCCCAGATCGAGCAGGCGCAGCTCCTCCCGCTTCCTCGAGAGGATCAGCCGGACGATCAGATCCAGAGATTCACGGTAGTAGGGGATGGAGCGGTCGAGCATATCGTCGAAGACTGCCGCCACCGTCGCATCGAATTCGAACTGTTTTTCTGGCGCTTCGCAAAAAACCCGGTCTCGGGGAGTGTCGGACGATTCTTTCATTGGCCTACCTTCTGGGAATGGTATTTTGGATGATCAGAGAAAAAAGTTTTGGCGCCGCAACTGTGCAAGTAGTCGTGAAAATCCATCTTTTTCTCCTTTGAGCATCACGTAGGCTTCGGCGACACTGCCCAGCAGTGCAGCTCCCGCCCGCCGCAGATCCACCACATCCAGATCGCAGTCTTCCACTCCGCAGCGGCGGGTGAGCGTATCCCAGACCGCGCTCTGGATCCCCCAGGGATACTCTCCCGTTGCATAGACGGCAAGATCGTAATCGCTCCGCGCCGTCGCCGAACCGGCGGCGCGAGAGCCAAAAAGTACGGCGTATTCCACTCCCTCCAACTCCGGATCCCTGAAGCATTCCCTCAACTCTTCCGGGCTCAGAAGTTTCGTTCGTCCGTATCGCCGGCTTTTTTCGTCAAAAAGGTGCATAGGTAATTCTAGCGAATCCCCGCAGGGAAGGAGAGGCTCGTCAAAAAAGGGAGAAGGGATCGGGCTTACGCGGTTTTGCCGAGTTTGCGGTTGCGGGCCGCCAGGAGGATGAGGACGAAGACCGAGGCGACGGCGGGCCAGACCCAACCGGGGATGGGCACGGGGTCCCCCGCGGCGTAGGAGTGCATACCGCTGAGGTAATAGTTGACGCCGAAGTAGGTCATAATGACGGAGCTGTAGGCCAGTACCGCCGCGACGTTGAAGGCGTAGGCGCCGCGCAGACGCGGGATGAAGCGCATATGCACGACGGCCGCGTAGACGAGGATCGTCACCGCCGCCCAGGTCTCCTTGGGATCCCAGCCCCAGTAGCGTCCCCAGGATTCGTTGGCCCAGACCCCGCCGAGGAAGTTCCCCAGGGTGATGAGCGCCAGACCGATGAGGAGGGTCATTTCGTTGATGATCGTCAGCTCTTCGATCGCCCGATCCATATTGGGATGCCCCTTCTTGCCCCGGAGAATGAAGAGCACCAGCACCAGCATCCCCAGCAGGGCCCCCAGCCCGAGGAAGCCGTAGCTGGCGGTGATGACCGCCACGTGGATCATCAGCCAGTAGGATTTGAGAACGGGGACGAGATTGGTGATCTGGGGATCGAGCCAGTTGAGGTGGGCGACGAAGAGGAAGATCCCCGCCAAAATCGACGTCGCGGCCATCGTCAGCGGCGAACGCTTCGCGAAGACGAAGCCGGCCAGGACCGTGGCCCAGGCGATGTAGAGGATCGATTCGTAGGCGTTGGACCAGGGGGCGTGCTGGGCGATGTACCAGCGCAGCCCCAGCCCGATAGTGTGGGCGGCGAACGCGAGGATCAATACCGCCAGAGTGAGCCGTACGGGCCACTTGAGCGGGAAGGAGGGCTTGATGATGTGGACAAAAGAGAGAATCAGCAGCAGAAGGCCCGCGAGGATGTAGACCGGCACCAGACGGTCGAAGATGCTGAATTTGTTGTAGGCGATCTCCATCTCGATCCGCTTCTGGGAGGGGATCACCTTCGCCCCGTAGAGGTACTGATACTTTTTGATCAGTCTCAGGGTATCGTCGGCCTTTTTCCAGTCGCCTTTTTGGATGCCCTTTTCCACACCCCGGAAGTAGTCGGCGGTGAGGTAGCGGACGAGCTGCCCCTCCTTGGGCGGGAAGTTTTTGATCGCGCCGAGGGGGGAGAACCAGCGATTGCGCGGGTCGTGGGGCATCGGGAAGATTTTGAGCAGGGTCCCCTGGAAGACCATATAGGCGACGTTGAGCCGTTCGTCGGCTTTGAGGAGATCCTTGTCGTACTGATTGCGCTCCGCGGCCCGCTTGCGCGAGGCGGTCACCACATCCTTGCGCAGGAGATATGCTCCGGTTTTTTTGTCGAAGAAGTCGTCGTAGGCGACGTAGCGGGTCGATTCGGGAAGCCCCAGCTCTTTGGCGATGCGGGGGTGGGAGATTTTGATCATTTTGAGTTTTTGGTAAATCTCGGGTTCGACGAGCATCCCCAGCAGCACCTGATCGGCGTTCATCCCCAGCAGGCCGCTTTTGCGCGAAACTTTGGAGAGAACCTGGTGCGCCAGAGTATCGACGGGCTCCATCCTCCCGCCGTTGGTCTGGACGACGAGGGTCCCGAACTTTTTCGCATGCGCCGGGGAGACGGCCCGGATGCTCTTGAGCTCTTGGGCCGAGAGATTGCCCGCATCGATGGAGGCGGCCTGTGCGGGAGTTCCTCCACTGTAGAGCAGCGCGGCCATCAGGAGTACGGCGGCGGGTTTTTCGAGTTTTTTGAGTTTACGCCGCAGAGCCTGGAAACGCCCTTTGGGGGAGAGGTAACTCCAAAGAAAGCCGATGGCGAGCATCAGATAGCCCAGGTAAGTGATCAGCGTGCCGGGGTCGTGGTTGACAGAGAGGACCGTCCCCTTCTCGTCCATATCGTAGGAGGATTGGAAAAAGCGGTATCCGCGGTAGTCTAGAACGTGGTTCATATAGATGTGATAGGGCATCGTGACGTTGCGCTCCTTGTCAAGTACGGTGACATAGCTGGAGTAGGAAGCGGGGCTCATCGAGCCGGGATAGCGCTCCAGCTCGAACCTGTCCAGTTTGAGAGCGAAGGGCAGCGGAATGATCTTCGCTCCGTAGCTGAGTTTGACGCCGATCTCCTTGAAGTTGACGATGGCGGGCGTCCCGGGTTGGGCCCGGCGTCCCGTCAGGCGGACCGTTTGACTCTTTCCGCCGTGGCTGACCTTGAGCAGCAGCATCTGCGAATATTTGCCGCCGGGTTTGAGGGCGGCGCTTTTCCACTCCAGGCGCGCTTTGGGCAGCACCTGGCGCAAGACGATCGAATTGCCGGCGAAAGTGTAGAGTTTTCGGGTCTGGAAGGGGTGGGTTCCAGGAGAGAGTCTGCCGGCTTTGCGGTCGGCCATATTCAGCGTCTGCAGGGCGACGGGGCTCTCCAGCATCAGCGTGCCGTTGCGCTCATCGATGTAGAGCGTCGGTTTGGCGTCCGATCGGGGCCCGTCGAAAGAGAGCAGGAAACTCCCCATATCCTTTGCGCTTCCCTTGGGGAGATAGATATTCTCTCCCCGACCGCCGGCGGCGACTTTGAGCCGGAGGATTTCGGTGCCGTTTTTGTCGTCAGCAACGGCGACCTCTTCGGCGGCGGGCAGATAGTCAAGCAGATCGATCTGAACCTTTTTGCCGTTGAGCTCCAGGGTATCGTGAATGCGGTTTTTCGTCATCGACGAGAGATAGAGGGGGCGTTCAAATTCGGCGATCTTGTCGTGATCTTTCAGCGCGACGCTGAGCATCATCACGTCGCTGACCATCGTCCGGCTGCTCTGCCCGTCCCGGATATGCAAAATTCCCTCGTAGCCGACGTAGCGAGTCAGCAGCGCCCCGATAGCGATGAAGAGAAACGCGGCGTGAAGGATCAGCTGCCCCCACTTCTCCCGTCGGTACATCCGAAAACGGAAAATGTTGTAGACGATCGTGGCGATGAAATAGAAGAGAAGAAATTCGAACCACTTGGCGTTGTAGACCAGGGCCCGGGCGGTCTGGGTCCCGTAGTCGTTTTCGATGAAGGTCGCGGTGCCGATGGCGATGGCGAAGATCAGCATCAAGGCGACGGCGACCTTCATCGAGAAGAGTTTGTTCAGCATTTCTTATGTCCTTGCATTCGTAAAGTTGCGAGATTGTAGCGAGTGAGGTTTAACGGAGCGGAGAGTCCGAAGTATCGGAGAAAAAACTTCCTTCCCCTTATCTATTTCAATTCACTCCAGCGCTCTCCGATGCTCACGGAGCACTTCAACGCAACTTCCAGCGGATAGATCCGCTCCATCATCGCGCGGAATTTCGCGGCGATCTCCTCCGTCTCCTCCCGACGGATTTCGAAGATCAATTCGTCGTGGATCTGCAGAAGCATCCGCGCGGGCAACTCCTCTTCGCGGATCCGCGTGTCGATCTCCAGCATCGCCAGTTTGATCAGATCCGCCGCGCTGCCCTGAAAGACCGTATTGACCGCTTCGCGCAAAATCGCGGCTTTTTGCATTCCTCCGGCCCCTTCGTAGTCGAAGTTGCGCCGGCGCCCGAGCAGCGTCTCCACATAGCCCCGCTCCTTGGCCTGCTCCTGGATACGCTGCAGGTAGCTGCGTACGGTCGGAAAGGCGGCGAAATAGGCTTCGATGATCTCTTTGGCCTCCCGGGTGGTGATCTTCAATTCGTCGGCCAGTTTGCGCGATCCCATTCCGTAGAGGAGGCCGAAGTTGATCGATTTGGCGAAGTTTCGTTTCGCGGCGGCCTCCTCGGGGCCGAAGAGTTTGATTGCGGTTGCCATATGGATGTCCTGATCCTCGGCGAAAGCCTCCCGCAGCGCGGCGTCACCGCTGAAGTGGGCCAGCAGGCGCAGCTCGATCTGCGAATAGTCGATGGAGACGAGGCGGTACCCCTCCCCGGCGACGAAGGCACCGCGCACCCGTCGCCCCAGTTCGCTGCGCACGGGAATGTTCTGGAGGTTGGGATCCTTGGAGGCGAGACGCCCCGTCGCCGTTCCCGTCTGGATGAAGGTGGTATGAATCCGCCGCTGCGGATCGTTCTGCGCCAGCTTGCGCAGCGGCTCGACGTAGGTGCTGAGCATCTTCTGATCTTCGCGGTATTCGAGGATTTTGGCGACGATCGGATGCGCAT
>JALWNT010000028.1 GCA_027080995.1 Campylobacteraceae bacterium
AAAAGACCATCGATATCCTTGACACTCTTTATCCAGTGTTGGATCGCAAAGAGTCCAAAAAATTGGTGGAGCGGATCAACAACGCCTATCCCGTCAGCGGCGGATACGCCCCTTTGCGTACTTTCGATGACGAGACGGAGGAGAAGTTCCGCCGGCAGTATGAAAAAGATGTGGCTCAAATCCGAGAGCTCTTCCCCCGTATCAATTTTCTGACGCCGGAGAGTTGATGAAAGAGAATTCGATTCTTCTGAAAAATATCTTCGAACGTCACGATCACGATTACGATCGAATCCATCGGTTCGTCCGGTGGAGTCTGCGAAAAGCTTTGACAGATACAGTGCGTCTGATCAATACGATGCGCGGCGCGGTGACGACGATCGACCTCAAAGGGCAGACGTTTATCCTGGATCGGCCGCTGGAGTTGAAATACGTCAATCTGATACGTCTGGTCAACGGTACCCTGATCGCGGGTCCGGACTTTCCGGAGGATCAGTTTCTGATCGACACACGAGGGACGCATGGCCTGGAACTGCGTCATCTGCTGCTGGAGTGCAGCAAACGGGCCAACGGCATCCGTTTCGAAGATTTCATGCGGGTTCGTGTGGAAGATTGCTACATCATTCATCAAAAAAGCTACGGTATCTACTCATCTCCGGTGGGGAACAATCATGAGCTTGAAATTTTCAAGTGCCATATCTCCGAGTTTCTTTTCGGCGACGGGTATCCGAAAAAAGCGGTCAATTATGGGGTGATTCCCGAGTTTGATATCGATGAAAACCGTCAATCGACAGGAATCTTCTTGGGGCAGGCGGACAATGTGGTGGCGGATTGCAACATCAATCTCTGCCGTGTAGGTATCTTCTCCGGGATGCGTGCCAACCGGATTCACGGCAACCACATCACCGGAGGTGCCTCGAAAAAACTCGAAGTTTTCAAAGGGATCGAGCTGAACAACTTCCACAAATCCTCCGCGATGATCGTCAACAACTACATCGACAACTGCTGCCTCTGGATCAACTGCACCGCCGATGACCGGACCAACCTGCGTAACTACATCCACGTGACGGACAATATCTTCTACCGGGGGTACAACCATCCGGTGGAGGGAGACGAAGAGTTTCACCACATCGTCATCAATCCCCTGGAGGCGGATTCACTGATTGCCAACCTGCATGTGCGGGACAATCTTTTTTACAATCAGCCCGAAAATCTCAACGGCATCAAGCCACGGATCATCACTCCGATCCATATCCGCAAAGGCCCCGTGATGAAACCGGTCGAGGGAGAGTGGTCGGAGCTGATCCGCAAGCCGGGTATGCCGATGGAGGAGGCGGGATCGCGAGGAAACACCTTGCAGAATGCCGCCAAGAAGCTGTTGGGATCCCAAAAGAGTGAAGAGACGAGCATCGATCATCGACGCGTCCAGGGGGTGAGTATCGGCAACAACCACTTCACCAACGACTACCCCACCTTCGTCGTTCCGATGGGTACGACGATTGTCAAAGAGATCGAAATCGATGCCTCCCGGACTCTCTATAGGGTCAATTTCGACAAACAGATTCCCTTGGGGGTCATCCGAAACGTACGTCTCGAGACGGTCGAGTTCGAAGGGGAGAAGCCTCCGGTGCTTTCTGTTAAAACCATGCATGCCCGCAGTCTAAGCATCTATGCTGTGACGGAGCTCAAAGCTAGGGTTCAGGTTGAGGTGTCGACTGAAGGTCGATATAATAAACGATTTGACTATATTGTGAAATAAAAATGAGAATATCTATTAGATACGATTTTGCCTTTTTATGCATGCCAAAGAGTGCATCCACTTCAATTGAAGATGCATTGATGCCCTATTGTGATTTGGTCACAAGGGGTACAGATCCGTTATTGAAGCATACCAATTATCGAGCCTATTCAAAATTTATAGAACCTTATTTAAAAAATATGACAGGGAAAGCTCCCGAAACAGTGTGTGTTATGAGAGAACCTATTGACTGGCTATACAGTTGGTATAGATATCGAAAGAGAGATGCTTTGAGAGGAAAAGAAAATTCAACACAAAATATGGATTTTTCAGAATTTGTATCCAAATATATCTCAGGGGAAATTAAACTTGGAAAGCAATCCAATTTTATAATAAATAAAAACGGGAAAATCGGTGTAGATAAAATATTCAAGTATGAAGATTTGGACAAATTGAAAGTATATTTTGAAGAAAAAATAGGAAAAATTATTGAGTTTCCTGTAATGAATGTATCTCCAACTGAAGAACTTATGCTTGACGATGAACTGAAAGGAGAGTTGGAAAATTATTTAAAATTTGATTATATCATATATAATGGTTTGGGATAAAGTGAGTATTTGAAGTAAGAGACAGGCAATGAAGTTTATAAATATGGATATAAAAAAATTTTTTTTGTTATTTGTAATTTTTGGAAATTTTTCTTTTTCCTCACAGATAAAGATATTAAATAGTTACAGAACCGTCAGCAAACTATTTTTTGGGGTAAATTCACTATACTGGATCGATAATGATCGTACAAGAAATGATCCTGAATATATCTCCGCATTGAAGGCTGCAAAAGTATCTATTATCAGATATCCCGGAGGCGAGGTTGCCGATAATTTTGACTGGAAAAGCAATCGTTTGAATAACCCCCGTGCTTATCCATATTCGAAAGAAAAATGTTCGTATAAAAAGAGAATGAATTTTGATGAGTTTGTCGAATGGAAAGACAAGATAGGATCAAAAGCCATATTGGTCGTAAACCTTGAAGAGGGCTTTATTGAAGGAAATCTCAAAAAAGCGGCTAAAAAAGCAGCCGAGTGGGTAAAATATTCCAATATCGAGAAAAAATACAATATTAAGTATTGGGAGATTGGAAACGAATCTTATCATTTGGGGACTCGGTATCCGCTGACAGCGAAAGAGTATGCTAAAGCATTGAAACTATTCAGTCGGGAGATGAAAAAAGTCGATCCTACGATTAAAATAGGTGCAGTCGGTCCCTGGGATTACAGAAAAGTTCCTATTGTGGAATACCTCCCGAAACGGAAGGTTGAAGAACTGCGTTCTGTGAAATCTTTTAAAGAGAGAAAGAGATTGGCAAAGAGCCTGAAGCGTCAATATAGAAATCAAAGAGTAAAAGAATGGAAAAAATCATGGTGGGAGGTGATTGCCGAAGAAGCATCCGGATCATTTGATTTTGCGGTGATTCACCGATATACCAATCGTCGGATCCATGATCGGGATTTGAGAAAACCTTTGCGATGTGATCGACCTGTCTTGAAGTTGAGAAGTTTCCTGGAAAAGATTACAGGAAAAGATTATCCGATAGCATTGACGGAATACAATGTGGGCAGAAGAAGTGCACAAGGCCTCTCAAGTACAGCTTTGAATCTTACTTTGGCAGAAATGATAGGAGATTATCTAAAAGCAGGAGTGGATATAGGAAATTATTGGCCGCTCAGATTAAAAGACAAACGAGCGATGTTCAGTCTGAGAAATATGAAAAAAAGGTCTCCATATTTTGTATTTAAGTCATTTTCGTCATATTGTGGCGATTTGATTTTGAAAGCCAGTTCCACTAACCCCATGATCTATGTTTTAGCAAGTAAAAATATAAAGAAAAAAGAACTTATAATCTTTGTTATAAACAAACAGAAATTTACAGATGATGTTAGTATCTATTTTCCAATAGAGACAAAAATATCCAATATATTAGAATTAAACAATAGTTATTACCCTGATAAACTTGGGAAGAGCTCTCTCGATGGATTCAAAAAAAAGTTTAGAACCATAGTGGATCCTTTATCTTTAACAATTATGATATTTAAATATCAATGAAAGGTCGGGAGGTATGTATAATAAGAGTGATTATTTAGTAAGTTTATTGCATAAAAATGAAAAAGGGCTTGGAAAAGGGGTAATAGATAATGTATGGTATAAATATCATATTGATGATTACAAGAAGCCTATAGTTATAACATTTGCTCCCTTTAAGCCCAAAAAAGAACTCTACCTAGCTGAAGATATTAAGAAAAATAATTTTGACGAGTTATATATATGGGGTTTTGATTTTGTACGAAAAGAAGAGTTTAATGTTATTTCTTTTGCCCCTTTGAAAAATGGCTTGTGGTATCGTAGTGAGAATTTGGCTTCTTATTTGAAAATATTGTCCCAGGAGTTAAAAGTTTTTCCTCTTCGTCTCGGTTATGGAGGAAGTATGGGGGGATATGGTGTTTCTGTTTTCTCAAATCTATTAAATTTAAATAGAGTTCTTCTTTTGAATCCATTCAGTACATTAAATAGAAGATTGGCTCCTTTCGAAACTAGATTTTCTGATTTTCTGAAAAATGACAATTGGGAATCAGGTTTTTTTGATGGAGGAGAATGTAACGCCAAAGGATATGTTATTTATGATCCTTTATTCCATCTTGATGTAAAACAAGCTAATCGATATAAAAATCTTGAGCATTTGAGACTTCCTGGAGTGGGTCATTCAATGCCAATGCACCTACAGAGACTCGGGATGTTGGGATGGATTGCAAAATCATTTTTACACGAAAATCATATCGACAAAAATAGATTTTATAAAGAAGCCAGGCGCAGAAGAAACTATTCAGAGTATTATAATTGGCTTTTATCAAGATGGAATAAACATTTAACTCCAAAGCGTAGAGCTATAATTATCCAATATAAATACAATTTCTTAATAAAAAATATAGTTGATAGTACGAATCCATATCAGCATGATCTCCTAATGAAAATGGCAAATAATAAAAAGATTATTGAAATGATAATTAATACAAAAAATCCAAATAACTTTTTATTTAAATTTTCAAAATTTCTTGCAAATAAAGGTAGATACGGTTTATCCATTAAAATTACCAAGTATCTTGTTGATCAAAAATATCAGGTAGAGAGAAATAAAGAGTTGCTGAACACTTATAGAGAAGCACTTCTCCTGCAAAAAGAGAAAAAGAAATAGATTAAGTAATTGAAGGTTCTGGAAAAACTATTGTCATTCCAGATTAAATCTGGAATCAGGAGCTCGAAGTATCCATTGTATTACCTTAGATTCTGAATCAAGCCAGGGTAGTAAAGTGATATTCTGATCAGTTTTTACAAGACATTACTCGATGTACCCTATCGATTTTAAAAAAG
This sequence comes from Campylobacteraceae bacterium, assembly GCA_027080995.1. GTDB lineage: Bacteria > Campylobacterota > Campylobacteria > Campylobacterales > Sulfurovaceae > Nitratifractor. Next base: position 5,159 of record JALWNT010000028.1, read on the forward strand.
AGTAGAGAATTTTTCGGATCTCAGCTCTATACTCCGCGTGATTGAAAAATCCATGATTTGCTCTTTCAAAAACATAGAGATCACAACGTGCTCCTGTCTCTCGTATCTTGTGGGCAAACTCCTCGATCATGGAAAGGGGAATCAAATGATCGTGATCTCCGATCATGATCAATGTCGGCGGCATCGGTGCGCGGATCAGCTCCATCGGTGAAAACTCCCTCCAGTAGCCTTTGACCCTTCGGTATCCGTAGCCGCCGGGTCCATTGTCGATGACCGGATTGAAAAGGATCAAAGCATTGGGCTTGGGAGAGACACTCAGGTTGTCTTCGGGATCGTTGATCGTTGTATTCAGAGCGGTATCGGCGGCAAGTTGTCCGCCGGCCGATCCACCGCCCGCCGCGATTCGGTGGGGATCGATCTCTAGTTCTTTCGCATGTTCCCGGACCCAGCGCATCGCCGATTTGGCATCCATGAGAGCCTCTTTTGGCGTGCTGCCGTCCAGAGTTTTTGTGCGGTATTCGACGGAAACGGCAAGCATCCCGTGAGAGGCCAGATAGGAAGCCTGCCGAAAAAACTGTCTTGGATTGCCCCGTATCCATCCTCCCCCGTGGAAAAAGACGATTGCGCTATGGGTCGGTTTGCTTTTTGGATAAAATACATAAAGGTGAAGAGGAAAATGATGAACCTTTTTATAGATATAAGTCTGGTCGGGATGAGGAAAAAAAAGGGGGCGGGCAGATAGAGGTCTGTTCAATGTAATAGCATATAAAAAGATGAATAAAAAAAGAGACATTTTTTTCATAATAAAGTATTTCCCCTTTGGATTGGCCAGAATGGAGTTGCCGATTATATCAAAAAGAGTAGAGTGATATTTATTGAGGTGTACATATGCGAGAGCGGAAGATAGAAATATTTGTTACGTTAGACAATAATTTTATTCTTCGGACATTGAAGCCCGGAGAGAGCCGACCCATTACTATGGATTGGAATGGCTGGGAGATGAGAGAGGAGCTATCGCACTACTCCTCCTGGCATCTGACGATCCCCTATCTGAAGATCCAAGAGGAGTTTCAGGAGGCGCCTCCGGGAAAGCTCTGCTTTCTGATGATCGATCCGATGGAGGCTCTGCTGTGGAGACTCGAGCGTTGGTATCAAGAGGGTAAGCAGAGGAGGGCGTTTCCGTTTTTCGAAGCTTTCAAAGAGAAAGTCGATGCTCTCGATCGCAGCTCTAACGACTTTGCACGGGAGTTGGCAGAGTGGCTGATCGAGCAGAATCCCAGGCCTCTCTACAACCCCCAGATAGCTACACTCGATCCCTCGCGCCGACTCTATATGGCCAAAAAGCTGCTCAAGAAGGATTTTGATTGCAAACGCATCATACCGACAGGAGAGGATCGATCGCAGATAGATGACAGCCCGATAGCGAGAATCAGCAGGGAGAACGATCGAGGGCACTTTGGGATTTTCTTTGGCGAAGATGAGGCATTGTTCGAAACGATAGAGTCCGGAGTACTGGAGAAAAGAGCTGAAACTATCGATAGAAAGACAAAAGCTCCCCAAACTGCACAGAAAAGAGCCAAAAAGAAAATAGGCATGATCACCCGGATCACCCCTCACCGGATCGAGGGATGGATATTGTCTGATGCTGTCTCAAGAGAGTCGAATTTTTTAACCCTCCGGGTCAACGGAAGACAAGTGCTTCGCCAAAAGCTATCGACGGCATTGCAAAAGACTCCTAAAAATCTCAGCACACGAAAAAAAGTGAAATTTTCTTTAAAAGGCTTGAAACTTGATTCTTCCGATCGTATCATCCTTATCCTGACTCCTGGGGCAGTAAGACTTCCCCTCTCCCCCATGGCAAGGAGTTCTTTTCAAGCACAGAAATTGGAGAAAGATGTCAATTAAATGTTTCTTAAAATTAAAGATTCTATTATGAATGATCTTATTATAATTCTTTTATGAAACAATAATGACCGGATTTGCCGTAGTGTGAGTAATGGTTTAGAAGTCTCAAAATTTAAGGAGTATGAATGAAAAAAATAAGAAAGTGTCTTTTCCCAGCCGCCGGATACGGTACACGATTCCTCCCGGCAACAAAAGCGATGCCCAAGGAGATGTTGCCGGTCATGACCAAACCGCTTATCCAGTACGGGGTCGAAGAGGCGGTCGATGCGGGCCTCGATACGATGGCGATCATCACCGGTCGCGGCAAACGGGCGATCGAGGACCATTTCGACATCAGCTACGAGCTGGAGCATCAGATCAGAGGGACGTCCAAAGAGCCGCTTCTGGCCGAGATCCGTGCGCTGATTGATCGTTGTACCTTCACCTATACCCGTCAGATTGAGATGAAAGGACTGGGTGATGCGATTCTCAAAGGTGAAGTGCTCATTGGAGATGAGCCTTTCGCCGTTTTGCTGGCGGACGATCTCTGTGACAACCCGGCGGGAGACGGGGTGCTCAAGCAGATGATGAAGATCTTTGACAAATACCGCTGCTCCATCGTCGCGGTACAGGAGGTCCCCCGAGAAGAGACCTCCAAATACGGCGTCATCGCCGGTCGGGAAATCGATGAAGGTATCTACATGGTGGATGAGATGGTGGAAAAGCCCGATCCCGAAGAGGCTCCCTCCAACCTGGCGATCATCGGGCGCTACATCCTCACTCCCGATATCTTCGACAAAATCAGAAAAACCGAACCCGGCAAGGGGGGAGAGATTCAGATTACGGACGCGTTGATGGCTCAGGCGAGCGCCGGCATGGTCATTGCTTATCGTTTCGAGGGGCAACGCTTCGACTGCGGAAGCATCGACGGTTTCGTGCAGGCGGTTAACTATTTCTACGACAAAAATTCTGATGGGTGTAAGGTTTGAGGTGTAAGGTTTAGGGGAGAGGAGATGTTTATATTTCGTTATTACGAGATCTAAAACTATCTTCCCGGCCCTCAGCCCCCAGCACCTATAACTCTGAACCTGGCACCCAAAACCCAAAACAAGAAAAAGCTATAATATAAAATTGAAAATTACATAAAAAGGCACGGGAAAGTCGATGATAGACAAAAAACGTTTGACACATTTGAAACAGTTGGAGGCCGAGTCGATCCATATTTTGCGGGAAGTAGCGGCGGAATTTACCAATCCGGTGATGATGTACTCCATCGGAAAAGATTCCTCGGTGATGTTGCATCTGGCGATGAAAGCCTTCGCCCCCGGCAAAGTCCCTTTTCCGCTGCTGCACGTCGATACGAAGTGGAAATTCAAAGAGATGATCGAGTTTCGGGATCGTCGGGCCAAGGAGTTGGGCTTCGATCTTGTCGTCCACTCCAATCCCCGCGGCGAGGAGATGGATATCAACCCCTTCGTCCACGGCAGCAAAGTGCATACCGATATCATGAAAACCGAGGGGCTCAAGCAGGCTCTCAACGCCGGCGGATACGACGCCGTCATCGGCGGAGCCCGACGGGATGAAGAGAAGAGCCGGGCCAAAGAGCGGATCTTCTCCTTCCGTGACAAACATCACCGCTGGGATCCCAAAAACCAGCGTCCCGAACTCTGGAACATCTACAATACCCGGATCCACAAGGGCGAAAGCGTGCGTGTCTTCCCCATCTCCAACTGGACCGAGCTGGATGTCTGGCAATACATCTACCTCGAGCAGATCCCCATTCCCTCCCTCTACTTCGCCAAGGAACGCCCCGTCGTCGAGTACGAAGGGACTAAGATCATGGTCGACGACGATCGGATGCCAGAAGAGCTCCGCAAAAAGGCCAAAATGGAAAAAGTCCGATTCCGGACACTGGGCTGCTACCCCCTCACCGGAGCCATCAATTCCGATGCCGAAACACTTCCGGAGATCATCCGTGAAATGCTCCTCTCTACCAGCAGCGAACGCGAAGGCCGGCTCATCGACAAGGATCAGGAAGGCTCGATGGAGCTGAAGAAGATCGAGGGATATTTCTAGAATGTTGAGTGTTGAATGTTGGATTTTGAATGAAGAAGGAAGAGAATGAATAGCAAAGAAAAGATTGATGTCGATATTGAAGCGTATCTCAAAGAGCATGAAAACAAGGATATGCTCCGTTTCCTGACCTGCGGGTCCGTGGATGACGGCAAGAGTACTCTGATAGGGCGGATGCTCTACGATTCCAAGATGATCTTCGAGGATCAGTTGGCGGCGGCGGAGAGTGAAAGCCGCAAATACGGAACGACCGGCGAGAAGATCGATATGGCGTTGCTGGTCGACGGACTGCAGAGTGAGCGGGAGCAGGGGATCACCATCGATGTCGCCTACCGCTTCTTCGCGACCGAAAAACGCAAATACATCATCGCCGACACTCCGGGCCACGAGCAGTACACCCGCAACATGGTCACCGGCGCCTCCACCGCCGATGTGGCGATCATCCTCATCGACGCACGCAAAGGGATCCTCACCCAGACCCGTCGACACAGTTTCATCGTCAATCTGCTGGGGATCGAGCACGTCATCGTCGCGATCAACAAGATGGATCTGGTCGATTTCGATCAAGAGGTCTTCGAAAAGATCCGGGGCGAGTACGACAAGTTGGCGAGTGAGTTGGGGATTCCCCATGTCTATTACATCCCGATGAGCGCTTTGGAGGGTGACAACGTCGTCGAACGCAGCGAGCGAACCCCCTGGTACGAGGGACCGGCGTTGCTGGAACTGCTCGATACGATGGATATCTCCCGCGAGGAGACTCCCGAGAATTTCCGTCTCCCCGTGCAGTATGTCAATCGCCCCCATCTCAACTTTCGGGGCTTTTGCGGGACGATCGCCTCGGGGAGCGTAAAAGTCGGTGACGAGATTACGGTTCTTCCCTCCGGCAAGACCACCCGGGTCAAAGGGATCATCAACGCCGGAGATGTCACCGAAGCGAATCGGGAACCTTACGCGGAAGAGGCCTACGCGCCCATGGCCGTCACCCTAATGACCGAGGACGAGATCGACATCAGCCGGGGTGATATGCTGGTGCACACCCACAACGTCCCCCGGGTCTCCAACCAACTCAAGGTGATGGTCGTCTGGATGGACGAATCTCCCATGGAGGTCGGTAGAGAGTACGACTTCAAACGGGCGACCACCGTGATCTCCGGACATATCGATCGGATCAACTACCGTGTCGATGTCAACACCTACGAGCGGATGGAAGTCGACCATCTGGAGCTCAACGACATCGCCTCCTGTCGCCTGACGCTCACCGGTCCCATCGCCGCGGATGCCTACAAGCAAAACCGTGCGACCGGCGGCTTCATCATCATCGACCGCATCACCAACAATACCGTGGGTGCCGGGATGATTGTCGACGTGGCTAGCCGTGAGGGAGAGCGCTTCGAGCCCACACCCAGAGAATACACCGAAGCGGAAAAAGCCCTCAACGAATACATTCGGATTCACTTCCCGGAATGGGGCTGCAAACCGTGTTGACGAGTGTGTTCAGTGCTCAGAGTTCCGTGTTCCGAAAAAAAGGAAAAGAGAATATAAATTTTCTCCGAACCCGGAACCCGGAACTCGGAACTCGGATTCCGAAGGAATCCCATGTATAAAGACACCAACCGCCGTTCCGTTGTCAAGGGGCTCAGCTGGCGGGTCGTGGCCACAACCACGACGACGGCTATCGTCTATGTCTTTTTTGATCGGCTCGACTTGGCTATTGCTGCCGGAATGATCGAAACGGTCCTGAAAGTCGGGCTCTACTGGGGACACGAACGGATCTGGCACAAAATCCGCTGGGGGCGTGAACAGATCGAACCCTTCAATCTCTGGTTTACCGGACTGCCGCTTTCGGGCAAGACGACCATCGCCGATCTCGTCTATGAAAAACTCCGATCGCTCCAGGTACCCATCGAGCGGATCGATTCGAGCGATGTACGCAAGCTGATCCCCGATATCGGATATACACGAGAAGATCGCAACCGTCACATGAAACGTATCGGCTATTTGATCCAGCGCCTCCAGAACAACAGCGTCTCCACAGTGGCCTCCTTCGTCTCCCCCTACAGAGAGTCTCGCAAGGCGATCCGCCAGATGGTCAAAAACAACATCGTCGTCTACGTCAAAGCCGACCTCGAAACTTGTAAAAAACGTGACTACAAAGGGGTCTATGAAAAAGCCGAAAGGGGCGAACTCAAAAACTTCACCGGCATCAGCGACGTCTACGAAGAGCCCCAACACGCCGACATCGTCATCGACACCGGCAAACTCTCTCCCGAAGAGGCAGCGGACATCATCGTGCATTATGTGCGGAGACATTATGTCAAATAAAAGATGTTGGATGTTGAGTGTTGGATGTTGAATGATGGGTAGTACAGAGAATCTGGTGGTGGAAAAGAGTTATCGTTTTTCTTTGATGATCATAGAGCTTTATCATTATTTGACTGATGAGAAGAGAGAGTATGTGCTTTCCAAACAGCTGCTTCGATGCGGAACGTCTATCGGAGCCAACGTCAACGAGGCTCAGGCCGCGATCAGTAGAAACGAGTTTGTTGCAAAAGTTTCTATTGCCAGTAAAGAGGCGAGAGAGTGCAAATATTGGTTGTCGCTTCTTCGGGACAGCGGATACATCGATGAGCAAAGAGAAAAAACGAAAAAGTTCTTCAATGAAATTGACAGCTTGATCAACATCACCACAAAGATCGTAAAAACAGGACAAAAAAATGCCAAATAACCAACCATCCAACATTGTCTTTCACCCCCATTCCGTCGACAAATCCTCCCGCTCCCGTCTGAAAGATCAAAAACCCTGCATCCTCTGGTTTACCGGGCTTAGCGGTAGCGGTAAATCGACGATCGCCAACGCGGTGGAATCGATGCTTTGGGAGCGGGGGAAGCATACCTATCTCCTCGACGGTGACAATATCCGCACCGGGCTCAACAAAGGGTTGGGCTTCAGCGACGAGGATCGGGTGGAGAACCTGCGGCGCATCGGCGAAGTGGCCAAACTCTTCGTCGATGCCGGGACGATCGTCCTGACGGCGTTCATCTCTCCATTTCGCAGCGAGCGGCAGCGGGTGCGGGATCTGGTGGAAGAGGGGGAGTTCATCGAAGTCTTCGTCGATACCCCTCTGGAAGTTTGCGAATCGCGGGATCCCAAAGGGCTCTACAAAAAGGCTAGAGCCGGAGAGATCCCGGACTTCACCGGCATCGACTCTCCCTACGAAGCGCCGGAGTCTCCCGAGATCCACATTCTCAACGACCGACTCCCCATCGAAGAGGCCGCCGCCCAGGTGGTCGACTATTTGGAAAAAAAAGGATACCTCAATGCCTGACACCCTCGATATGAAACAAGTGGTCGCCATCGCCCTGGATGCCGGCAAAGCCGTTATGGAGATCTATGAAAAAGATTTCGACGTCGAATACAAAGACGACAAATCTCCTCTGACCGAAGCCGACAAAAGAGCTCACGAGATCATCTCCGTAGGACTGCAAAAGATCAGCTCCCTCCCCATCCTCTCCGAAGAAGGAAAAAACATCCCCTACGAAGAGCGTAGAAGTTGGGAGCGCTACTGGTGTGTCGACCCCATCGACGGCACCAAAGAGTTCATCAAGAAAAACGGTGAATTTACCGTCAATATCGCCTTGATCGAAAAGGGCGAACCGGTCGCGGGCGTCGTCTTCGCCCCGGCGCTCGGAGAGCTCTACTGGGCCAAAAAGGGAGAGGGAGCGTTTAGGTTGATGTTGGATGATGGATGTTGGGTTTTGAATGAGAAGGATTTGGAGAAGGCTTCGACGCTTCCTCTGACGGCAAATGCTGAAAAGGACTCCGACTTACGAATCGTCGCCTCCAAGTCGCATCTCAACGATGAAACGAAAGCATTCATTGACAATCTAACATCCAACATCCAACATCCAACATTCCTTTCCCGCGGTTCCTCCCTCAAGCTGGTGATGGTGGCCGAAGGAAGCGCCGACATCTATCCCCGCCTGGCGCCGACGATGGAGTGGGACACCGCCGCCGCCGACGCCATCGTCAGAGAAGCCGGCAAAATGACCTACCGCTATGAGTTGGAGCACGGAACCCGGAGCACGGAACCCGACACCCGACACCCGACACCCAACACCCAAAACTTTGAACCTCTACAATACAACAAAGAAAACCTCCTCAACCCCTGGTTCGTGGTCCGCTGAAAAATTGTCATGCTCCAAGCCTTTCTCCAAAAAATAGAAAACAATCAAATCGTCGGCTGGCTTGGGAGTGAGAGTGGCTCATCCTGTCGTGCCGAACTGCGTGTCAACGGAGTGATTCTCGGAGAATTGAGGCTCGAATGTGCCGAGTGTGCGTTTGCCGAGACGTTCGACGATGTACCGGGGTGTTGGTTCGCTTATCGCTTCTCGGTAGAGGAGATTCTCCAGGCGGCGGGACGTGAGGATCGAAGTTTTCGCATTGAGCTTCTTGCCGAGGGGAGGGTGTCGGCCGAAGCCGAATTTTCGATCGATACGTGGCTCGAGAGTCTCGATCGGATCGATCCGATCGCGTGGGAATCCGCTGTCGCGCTTTTGATCGACGATCGGCTCACCCATGTACTGCCTGCCTTGACACTCGAAGCTGCCTTCGATCTGTTCAAACTGATGACCTTCTACAAAATCCTCGATCTCCTTCCGAAACATCGCGACCTTATACTTGGAAAAGTCGAGTCGCTCCTGCGAGAGGGTGCTCCGGAAGAGTCGAAGAGGGTTCGCGATCTTCTCACTCCATTCTCTTCCCAACAGTTGCGCTATTGTCGGGAAAATATGTCGACGGTGCAATACAGTCTCCTCGCCTCTTTGATCGATGAGGCGATCGGGCCGGTGCGGGTCGATGATCCGGATCGTTCGATCCTTGCGGAGATCCGGGAAGAGGGATCGATCTGCGGTGAAGAAGAGCTCTACGCGCTCTACCGCCGCTACCTTGATCGGCTCGCCAAAGGACAAAGCGTCGATATGCAAGAGTTGCTTCCTCTTCTGCAGCGGGATATCTTTGTGCAAAAGAGTGCGATGGATTTGGAGCGCCGATGGGGAATTTTGCAGATGATTCGCTGGCTGCTGGAGAGAGACGAACTGCCGCGGGAGGATGCGGTGGATCATTTTTACCGCGAATATCTGCGCTGGACTCTGAACAATCGCCCCGAAGAGCTTCCCGAAGCCTATACCAACGTGATGCAAACAGCCCTTTTCAGACCGGGGATAACGTTGAAGCTTGGGGAGAAAAGCGCAAACACTTGCTACCTGGACAAAGCTTTTTGCGAAATATCGGCGACGGAGGAGTTGCGTGCCCGGTTTTTTCGGATGATCCGCACAGAACCTCTCGGCGACGAGACACTCGAACTGCTCGACAATCTGCAAAAACTCTTCCCCGAGCAGGTGCGTAGGATGAAATATCGGCTGCTTTCGGCCCGGATGAATCATCGCTACCCGGAAGAAGATGCATACCGTATGCTCGGATGCGGAGGCCCCTACGATCGACGGGAGGCGGCCCGACGACTCGATATGCCTGAAAACGCCGCCGTGTCTGAGGCGCTCTGGATTGACTGGAATCTACGCTACAAAGCCTCCTCTTCCAACGATCGGTGGTACCGCAATGCCCTAAAAAGCCGCTTGGCTTCCCTGAGTGAGCGGAGGGAGTTTCTCGATGCACTGGAGCTTGCGATCGAGACGGAGGATCGGGAGGCAGGAGAGCGCTTTCGTCTGGCACGTCTGCTCCTGAGTGAGAGGATTTGGGATCGTCACTATCGGGAAAAAGAGGTCTTTGCGTCATATAACGACTCTTTCCCTTTGCCGGCGTTGATTATTGAAAATGAGGGGCTGACTCCCTACGTTCGACTCTATAGGTATCTGACGGGAGAGTTCGATGAGTCCGATGTAGAGCGGATAGGAGAAGATCCCACTCTGCGGAGGATCCTCGGTATCACTGAGGAGTCTCGGTATTCGCAAGCGGAAGAGTTGCGACGTCGGGCCATGCAGGCGATGCTTTTTCCCTATACGCTGGTTTTGATCTACAGTTGTCAAGCCTACATCGACTCAAGGCAGGAGACGATTCGCCGCACATGGTTGCAGAGGTTGCGTCGCTACGGGATCGACTACCGTTTTGTCGTGGGGGGATCTGAGCGTGCCTATGATGACGGCGAGAGGATTTGGCTCGATGTATCCGACAGCTACGAGAAGTTGCCGCAAAAGTCTGTCGAAATGTTTCGTTTTGTCAGAAGCGAGACGGCTTATGAGCGCTTTTTCAAGCTCGACGACGATTGTTTTCTCAATGTCGAGGCCTACTTCAGCGACGATGCACTCTATCGCAATGCCTACTACGGACGGATCATGGAGCGCAACTTCGGCGACACGGATCGGTGCTGGCATCAAGCCAAATCCACAGATCCCCGATACCGCGAAAGCGTCGACCTCTCTCCCGAGCCGAGCTGGTATGCCGACGGAAGCACCGGCTATGCACTGGATCGGTATGCGGCAGCAGCGCTTTTGCAGGCCTACGACGATCCGGCGCAGCGTCTTTTGATCAGCGTCTCCTATATGGAGGACAAGCTGATCGGCGATCTGCTACACCGGCAGGGGTATCGCGGCAGCGGTGAAAACTACGCCGTGCGAATCCGGCGACGTATCGCCGACGATCGCGAAGCGACGTTCTGGGAGTACAATCCTCTTCCCAGAGAGGAGAACAGTGTCAAGATACTCCATACCGAAACGGCGAAAGGAATGCACGATGCTTGGCAGAAGTACGAAGTCAAAATCCTTGATGCTGAGCTGCCCGGACGCTACTTTTCCGATGCACCGCTGGATAATTTCCTGAGCTGGGGGCCGGGGCAGCAGCCGATACTGGAGGGGGTACAGGTCCGTTATGAAGCGATCCGAGAAGCGTATATTCTGGGAGTGATCGGACCAAAAGCCCTGCAGAGACTTGCTCCGGAGATGATCGATCGCTATCGACAGGTCGGCATCGACCATCTGATCGTCGCGGCCAATCCGGTGGACTCCTTCCTTCCGAAGTGGATCTTCGAACGTGAAGATCTCTCGTCGTTCGTCTCGACTCAACCCTATCGATTCTCCGACGGAGGACGTAAATGGATCGAGACGCTTTTGAACCATTTTTCCGTGAAGAAGTGGATCGTGATGATCGACCCTGACAAAGATGAGACACTCAAAGAGAAAAATCTGACTCAATTGTGTGAAAATGCGGAAAAAGAGGGTGAGTACTCTATCTCTTTGCAAAATGGAATGACGATGATTCGGTATAACCCTATCGATCAAATTTTGGCAGAACAAGCATAAAGCTAAAAAAATGAACAACGAATTGAGTGTTCTGAAAAATCGAAACGATCTTTTTTCGTCATCCCGAACTTGATTCGGGATCCACGGTATGATGGGTATTGCAAACCCTGGATTCCGGGTCAAGCCCAGAATGACAAAGGTTTTTCAGACCTCTCAATTACGAAAGACGAACTAAAAACGCTTTCCCAAGAGTCGAAAATCATGTCCATAACTCTTATGGTGTTCGAGAAGCTCTCTTCCCAGCTTCTCCTTTTTCCAACTTTCAAGATCGTCGCCGGTATCGAATATCACCTTGGAAGCCGGAAAAAATTTATAGAGGAACCACATCAATGGATTGATCGATTCGAAAGAACTATCCGCATCGATTCTTAGAGAGATTCCGACCGATTTCTCATCCTTAAGTCGACTGGAGATTTTCGTTTCGACAAACTTTTTACATGCATCGACGGCATATTCATACGCTTGGGATGCTTCGCCGCTCTTTTCGATTTCTCGATATTCGGTAAAAATCCTCCATAGCTCATCGTGTGCATAGAGAAGAAGCGAAGATTTTTCCAAACCTTCTATAGCACGATTTGTAAAGATAAAGGAGTAGTTTTCGATTCGTTCGTCGTAGATCGAAAGCCACCTTTTCATATCGGCTCGATGTGCCAAGGCGATGTTACGGGTCTCGGGGGAGACATCAAACACTTCGGCGATACTCTCCTGCAGTGAGACCAGTTCTCGATAATGGATCAGGTTGTGCTTTCCGGAGGAGACGACGCTGCCGCCGTGTCGGCGATAGCTGTTGAGGACTTCAGAGGTGTAAGCGATCTTTCCCCGCTTGAGTAATTCTGTATAGAAGTACCAATCACCGGCGACGCGATAGCGTGTCAACTCAGCGGCGATCTCTTCGAGATTGTCCGGTCTTCGGAAGATACACGAAGAGACATTGGGGATCGTGTTTTTGACGGCGAAAGTATCTCGGATCTCATCGATCCCTTCGCGGATATAGGGGTGCTTCCATTTTTCAGGATCGATATCGTCCGTCGTATAGCGATAGTTCTCCTGAAGGATTTTCCCCTCTCCGTCGATGATCCGGGAGAGGCAATAACTCAAAACGACCTCTTTGTCTTCGAGCACAGGCCGGATGACGGATGAGAGAAAATCCGGATCACTGAGATCGTCGGCTTCCGCGATCCAGATCCATTCGCTCTGTGCCAAACGGATTCCCCGGATCCATTGTTTGAAAACCGAGCCGGAATTGCGGTCGGAGGGTACGACCATGAGAGGGATGGAACACTTTTGAAAGAGTCCAGCTACAGTATGGAGGCTCTCATCCGATGAGGCATCATCCAGAACGATGATTTCCTGAATAGGATAGTTCTGTTTCAGTATACTTTCAATGCGCTTTTCGAGATAATAATTATAATTATAGTTAGGTACTATTACTGATATATTCATATATGATGTCTTCTACTACATTAAAATCTAATAATTATCTTATGATTTGAATATCACTTTTTTTATGCCCGATTTATATTGAAGATAATATAATATTGCCCTTAAATCTTATCAATAAAGAGAAAAAGAGTATGGCCAAGAAAGATAGAAAACAAATTCGCAAATGGCATAAGATCATTGAAGAATCCGGAAAATTCGACAAAGTGTACTATCTGAAGCAAAATCCGGATGTGCGAAAGAGTTGGGATGATCCGATCGAGCACTATCTGCTGTACGGTGCCGAGGAGGGACGAGATCCTAACGCCTGGTTCGACAGCGATTTCTATCTATCGATGTATTCCGATGTCGGGGAGAGCGGGATCAATCCTTTCGTGCACTACCTGTTGTACGGTGTGCAGGAGGGTAGAGTCTGTAAACAAGATGCGGTGAAAAACGAAAATAAAACTTTGGAAACGGGAGAATGGATGCAAACAGAGCCGGTAGGTCGTGAGTGGACGGAAGCGGAAAAAGAGTCGTACAAAATCATCGATGGCAGCGGGCTGTTCGATGAACAGTGGTATTTTGACACCTACGAAGAGGCTCGGCGCGATCCCCGCGGCGGGCTAGAACACTACATCGAGATTGGCCAATATCGCGGAGACAACCCCACTAAATGGTTCGACGCGGCCTACTACATGGAGACATATCCGGATGTCAGAGAGAGCGGACAGAATCCGTTCGTCCACTACCTACTTTATGGTAAAGAGGAAGGGCGTCTGCCTAGAGCTACTGAAGAGATGGTAGAAAGCAAAACTACATTTGGGCGCGAATGGACGGAGGAGGAAAAAGAGTCGTACAAAATCATTGATGAGAGTGGACTTTTCGATGAGCAGTGGTATCTCGACACGTATGAAGATGCCCGACGGGATCCCCGCGGCGGATTGGAACACTACATCGAGATCGGCCAGTATAATAGATACAAACCTACAAAATGGTTTGATGTTGATTATTATTTAAAAAACTATCCAGAGGCTGACAAAAACAGATTGAATTTATTTGCGTACTATATTGACAGAGGCAAAGAGGAAGGTCACTCTACGGAAGAAGTCGTGGGCAATATAAGTGACTATGGAAATGGAAAAATCAGAGGATGGTGTTATAGTAATGATGAGGAAATGAAACTTTTACTTATGGTTGGGAATAAGCCATGCACTATCATAAAAGATGATATTAGTATGCCGAATGTAGCTAAAAAATATGGATTTGAAAAAGACAATGTAGGTTTTATAGCAAAGGTAGAAGGGGATATCCATTCAGAAAATGATATCTCTCTTTATGCTCTTTATAAAAATAGATGCTGTAAAGTTACTTCAACAAATAAATTTATAGTCAACAATGTCTCTCCAAGAATAATTTCCAAATTAAATTTAATGGAAACAATATCAAGAAAAAAAGATTCAATAGCTATTGTTGTATGGGATGTTACACATAATCCTGTAGGACGAGCAAAAGTGTTATACGACATTGTTAAAACAAAACATCCTGTTATGATGATTGGGTTTGATTTTGGATTTTCAAAATCAGAAGTATGGGAGCCCTTGAAATCGAATGATATGCATTTGACTAGTATAAAGTGGGAAGAACGAGAGATTTATACAAGTTTAATTAAAGAAATAGGTATTGTTTTTGATACTGTTTGGATATGTAAACCTAGGCTTCCAAGCTATGTATTGGCAGATATGATTTCAGATGAAGAATCAAAATTTATTCTTGATATAGACGACAATGAAAAGGCGATGTCTCAGTCAGCTGCAGCACTACCAAAACCCTATGGGGCTATTGGGAATAATTTGGCTGAGAACTTTACAAATAGAATTAAAGTAAAATCCGTGGCAAGTATTTCTATCAAAGAGAAATGGGGAGGCGAACTTGTTAGGCATGCACGTTCAAATAAGATTGGGAATATTTCAAGTATTAAAACCAGAAAAAAATCAAGTAAAACAAAAATAGGCTTCTTTGGAACAGTTCGACCGCACAAAAATATACACAAGGCGGCCAAAGCCATAAACGAATTAAAAAATAAGTTTAATATTTCTATCGAGTTTCATGTGGGAGGTCACTTTTTTCCTGAAACATTACGCAGCGATATCGAGAAATATGGAGCAGTTACTTATGGAACTATTCCAAGTGATCAACTACACAAAATAATTGATAATATGGATATTCTTATAACAGGTTTCCCTCTTGATGAAGAAAAAAATGAAATCACAAAATATCAGATTTCATCAAAAATAGCTGACGCATTAAGTATGGGTAAACCCGTATTGGTTCCTAAGGGTAGTTCAGTCAAGGATTTGGAAAATATTGAAGGTATATTTTTATTCGATGAAAACGATTTTTCATCTAAGCTTATGGGTGCTATTAATTTGGATAAACAAATTTCTTTACCTGATATTTTTTCTTTTGATTATAACTATGAGGTATTTAAGGAATTAAGATATAGAGCTTCACAATTTAAAAAAAGTAAAATATTTGATATTCCTCTTGCACCTAAGGCTCCATATGAATCAAAAAAATATCCAAAAACTTTAGTATTGTTATGGAAACAACCAGATAGCACAATATATGGAAGAAGAATTGATCAAATAGCTAGATCTTATAAAAGAAAATTTCCGGACCATAGGGTTATTGTTATAGAAGGAGTAGAAGAGGGATATGAAAAAAATTTGATACATGATAAAGATTTTTTTACAGGTGATAGTTCAATTATACTTGGAAGAATAGTTGAGAAAAGAAACGGATTAATCATAGAAGGTATTGAACATTTGGTATTTGGAAAAAGCTTTTTTGAAGGTGATCAATTTAGGAATTTTCTATTGGCAAGGAGAATTTTACCAGGTAATACTCTTTTTATTCTATTTCCAATTGTATCTCATTTTAAAAACATATTTACTACGCTGCAAGGTTATAAATATGTAGCTGATATAGTGGACAATCAACTTGGTTGGAAACAGGAAAATCCTCATAAAATTGTCGAGCAGTACAAGATACTAACTGCTGGAGCATACTTTACTATATTTAATTCAGATATAAATCGAAATTACTTTTTTAATCACGGAATGTTGAAACGGGATGATAAAAATATACTTATTCCAAATTGGTATGAACTTCCGAAGAACTTTTGTATAAAACAAACTAATAACGATGAACGTGGTAAAAAGATTTTTTACTCAGGAAACATGAACGATAGGATAGACTGGAATTTGATTGATGAATTGTTGTATCAACTTCCGGAAGGTGTCACTTTATATTTGATCGGAAATGCTTTGAGGGCTGCTGAGGCATTAAAATGGCTCTTGTCGAGACATAACAATTGCCAATTTTTAGGACCGATGGATGAGAGGAATCTTATTTCTTTTGCAAGAACCTGTTGCTTTTCCATCATGCCCCATACAGTAGAATCTACTTCTAAGTTCATGAATCCATTAAAAGTTCATATGTTCGCAGCGTTGGGAATTGATTGCATCAGTACAGATGTGCCAGGTTTGGAACATGACTTGGATAATCTTTTTATATGTAAAAACCGTGAATCTTTTATAGTGGAATGCTTGTCAAGACTTAAAAAGTGTGATTCTATTCAAAATAGAACTGTCGATTTGCAGAAAATATATAAGAAGAGTAGGGATATTTATTTGAAGTCAATTTCTAATCTATTATAGAAAGGATTATAAAAATACCCTTTTTCGCAGATCTGGCTAATTTTCAACTTATTAGTCTAATGAAAAATTAATAAAAGATACAAAGGAATATTATGATTGATAATAAAATAAAAATCGCCATCGCCGGAACCGGATACGTCGGCCTCTCAAACGGCTTGCTCCTGGCTCAGAACAATGAAGTGGTCGCTCTGGACATCGTCCCCGTAAAAGTGGAGATGATCAACCGGGGGATCTCCC
>JALWNT010000029.1 GCA_027080995.1 Campylobacteraceae bacterium
GCTGATGATCTCCGGGGAGACGCGGTAGCGACGGGAGGCGAGCCTCAGCCAACGGCGGTTTTTCGCCATAAAGCGCCTCCCGAGTGCGACGCTTTCGGCGATGAGGATTTTGCGTTTGTAGCGGCTCCAGCTGAAGTCGGTGCTTCCTACCTTGTGCCGTCCTTGGTATCGGGCGAGGGTTTCGCTCTGATGTTTCGCCCGTTTCAGCAGGGCGTAGAGACGGGCTTTGTCGAAGCCGTATCTGCTGTGCATCTTTTCGACGAAAGCCCGGGCGGCGGGAAGGCGGGAGTAGTCGACGCTCTTAGCCTGGAGAGGGAGCAGAATAATGAGAAACGAGAAAATAGAAATGAGAAATTTGGGGGCGTTGCTGTGCAACGTGATTAAATGGAGGCGGGACTTCAGTCCCGCAATGCAGGGCAGAAGCCTTGCCTCCAATATACTAATATACCAATACACCAATGACGGCGCCAACGGCGCCTTTGATTTCCCACTCCTCACTCGAGGATTTATCACTTGCGATAAATCCTCGTCAAGTGCTCCATCTTTCGCCCCAAGTTGAGCAGAGCCATATCGGCGAGGACCAGGGCCATCATCGCTTCGCAGACGACGCTGCCCCGGATGGCGACGCAGGGGTCGTGGCGGCCTTTGAGAGAGAAGGTGACAGGGCGGCCTTCGAGGTCGACGGTCTGCTGCTCCTGAAAGATGGAGGGAGTCGGTTTGAACCAGGTGCGCACGTAGATTTCGTCTCCGTCGCTGATGCCGCCCAGGATACCGCCGCTGTGGTTGCTGGCGAAACCCTCGGGGGTGAGGGGATCGTTGTTTTCGCTCCCTTTGAGCCGGGCGCTCTCGATGCCGCTGCCGATCTCCACCGCTTTGGCGGCGTTGATCCCCATCATCGCTTCGGCGAGAACGGCGTCGAGTTTGTAGTAGAGCGGCTCGCCCCAGCCGGCCGGCACGCCCGTCGCACGGGTCAGGACGACGCCGCCGACGGAGTCGTGGGCCGCCTTGGCCCGAAGGACCGCCTCCTCCTGGGCCGCTTCCGCTTCGGGATCGAGGGCGTTGAGCGGACTGCGGCGGGCGTGGTCGAAATCGTAGCGTCGGGCGGCGATGCCGTCGATCTCCAGGATCCCCGCCTCCACGCTGACCCCCAGCTCGGAGAGCATCCGTTTGGCGACGGCGCCGGCGGCGACCCGGGCGGCGGTCTCCCGTGCGGAGCTTCGTCCGCCGCCGCGGTAGTCCCGGATGCCGTATTTTTGCCAGTAGGTAAAGTCGGCGTGCCCGGGACGAAAGACCCCTTTGACGTTCTCGTAATCCCGGCTTTTCTGATCGCCGTTGTAGATCACCATCGCGATGGGGGTTCCGGTGCTTTTCCCTTCGAAAGTCCCCGAAAGGATCTCCACCCGATCGGCCTCTTTGCGGGCGGTGGTCAGCGCACTCTGCCCCGGGCGGCGCCGGTCGAGCTCGCTCTGAATGAAGGCTTCGTCGATCGCCAGACCTGCCGGCAGGCCGTCGAGGATGCAGCCGATGGCCCGGCCGTGGGATTCGCCGAATGTCGTCATCACCAGGCGGCGTCCGAAACTGTTCATCGCTTTTTCTCCTTCAGCTTTTTCAGGGCGATTTCGGCGGCTTTCTGCTGGGCGCTCTTTTTGCTGTGCCCTTTGGCGGTGGCGATGGTTTCGCCTCCGAGGAGCACGGCGACTTCGAACTCTTTGCGGTGGTCGGGGCCGCGGCTGCCCAGGAGCCGGTAGTCGGGGGTGACGCCGTGGCTTGCTTGGGTGAGCTCCTGCAGCGCCGTTTTGTAATCCCGGCAGAGGGTATCGAGGTCGATGACGGGGTAGGTGCGATCGAGGAGCCGTACGACGATGTCGCGGCTGGTCTCCAGTCCCGCTTCGAGATAGATCGCGCCGATGACGGCTTCGAAAGCGTTGGAGAGCAGGGAGGGCTTCTGCCGCCCGTTGTTGTTCTCTTCGGCGGGGGAGAGGTAGATGTATCGGCCCAGGTCGATGGCGCGGGCGAGGGTCGCGAAGCCGCTTTCGTTGACCAGGGAGGCGCGGATTTTGGAGAGCACCCCCTCGTCCGAATCGGGAAACTTGTGAAAGAGGAACTCTCCGACGATCAGGTCGAGGACCGCGTCGCCGAGGAATTCTAACCGTTCGTTGTTGTAGGGCTTTTTGTAGCTCTTGTGGGTCAACGCTTCGACGATCAGTTTCCGGTCTTGGAAACGGTAGCCGAGCTTCTCTTCCAGCGCCTGAATATTATCCATTGATCGACTCCTTTTGTCGTTCCGCTTCGCGACGGGCGAGGGTGTCGCAGCGTTCGTTTTCGGGGTGTCCGGCGTGTCCGCGCACCCACTCGGCCCGCACCTGGTGGGGTGCGGAGACTTCGAGATATTCGCGCCAGAGATCCGGATTTTTCACTTTTTTGAACTCTCGCCGTTTCCAGCCCTCAAGCCACTCGTTGATCGCCTTGGCGACGTAACTGCTGTCGGTCACCACCCGAACGCTGCAGGGGCGTTTGAGGAGTTTGAGCCCCTCGATGACGGCACGCAGCTCCATCCGGTTGTTGGTGGTGTGGGGTTCTCCGCCGGCATACTCCCTGCGATGTCCCCGATAGTCGAGGATACCCGCGTAGCCTCCGGGGCCGGGATTGCCGAGGCTGGAGCCGTCAGAATAGAGTGTCACCTCGTCGGGGTTGCTGGGGGGCAAGTCTCTCCTCCACTTTTACGGTATTGAGGGCCATACAGCCCGGGCAGCGGACGAAAGAGACGGGAAAACTCCGCTTGCATTCGCTGCAGAGATAGGCGAAATGCAGATCGCCCTTCTCGAAGCCGCTTTTCCGGGCGGCGCAGAGCAGATCGACCGCAAAAAGCCCGCTGGGCGTTTCCGGAGGCTCGGACAACTCTCCCCGGGCATAAAAGAGAGAGTGCAGGCCGGAATTTTTCGCAATTATATCCAATTGGAGTTGGGCCGGGGGGAGAAACCAGAGGATGTCGAGCAGTTCATCCAGGCGCGCGGGATCGAGGCGGGACCAGGCGGCGTCGGTATCGAGACGGAAAAGCTCCTGCAAAATGGGGCGGTACAGCGCCGGCTCTTTCTCAAGCAGACGCTCCAGCTCTGCGCGTTTGCTCTCTCGGTCGTGTTCCCGGTCGGATTGGATCTGCAGAAAATGCAGATAGGCGCGCAGAGCCGCCGTCTCTTCCCCCTGGGCTTCTAGGGCATCGAGGGCGTCGCGGGCCTGGGCGTAGCGGTGGAGTTTTTCGTAGAGGAGTTCCAGTTGCATCAGCACGTCGCTACGGCGGGGATGGCGGGAGAGAATCTCCAAAAAGATATCCTCCGCCCGCTGCAAAAACCCCGCCCTCAGATAGACCCGTCCGAGATAGATCAGCAGTTCGTCGTCGTCGCTGTGACGGATCAGATAGAGCAGGATACTGACGGTTTTGTCGTAATTGCCGCTCTGCTCGAAAGCCCGCGCGAGCATCAGCAGAGGCTTGGCCATTCCCTCTTCGTAGGGGACATTCTCCTCTTCGAGGCTGCACGAAGCGGTGTCGAAGCGCTCGAGAAAGGAGTCGAGACGCTGTTTGAGTTTCTCCCGTCGGTAGAGATTCCAGCCGTGGGTCATCAACGCGACGGCCACGGCGATGAGAATGATCAGAACAATACTGAAGACGGGATCGTGATAATTCAGAAGAAGATTGTTCACCGCGCTGTTCTTTGTATCAAAATAGTGGGTTGAAGTATAACGTTTTTTGCACGGAGAAGATGAATGGCCTCTCTTAACCCCCCTTTCGATATAATCCCCCGTATTTAATTCATTTTTATTCAATTTATCCAACGATTTTTATTTCCGAAAGGAAGCTTGAATGCTGCTCTTTACCCCCGGTCCCACTCCTGTCCCCGAATCGGTCCGCCTGGCGATGGCGGGGCCGACGCTGCACCACCGTACCCCCGAGTTCGAAGCGATTTTCGCCGAAGCGCGGGCGAAGCTCTTCGACCTGATGGCCACCGACGAAGTGGTGATGCTCGCTTCCAGCGGCACCGGCGCGATGGAGGCGGCAGTGACCAATCTCTGCCGCCGCAAACTCCTCAACGTCAACGCCGGAAAGTTCGGCCAGCGTTTCGGGCTCATCGCCCAGGCCCACGGCCTGCCCAACGTCGAAATCGTTCACGACTGGGATACCCCCGCGACGGTCGAAGAGATCCTCGAAGCGATCGAGGCCGACGACAAGATCGACGCGCTGGCGATCCAGATCAGCGAATCGGCCGGCGGCCTACGCCATCCGGTCGAGGAGATCGCCGCCGCCGTCAAGGCGAAGCGTCCCGAGATGATGGTGATCGCCGACGGCATCACCGCGGTCGGTGTCGAGCGGATCGATACGACCCACATCGACGCGCTGATCGCCGGCAGCCAGAAGGCGTTGATGCTGCCTCCCGGCTTGGCGATTCTGGGATTGAGCAATGCGGCGGTGGAGAAGATCGGAAGCGGCAAGGGCTACTACTTCAACCTCGCCTCCGAGATCAAGAAACAGCGCCAGAACACCACCGCCTACACGGCGCCCACGACGCTGATCATCGGTCTGCGGGCCATCCTCGAAGAGATCGAAAAGCGCGGCGGAGCGGGCAAACTCTACTGCGACACCGCCCGTCGGGCCAAGGCGACCCGTTTCGCCCTGGAGGCGCTCGGCTTGCACAGTTACCCCAAAGCCCCCGCCCGCTCGATGACCACGATCGATGACGCCCAGGCCAACGAGATCCGCAGCCTGCTCAAGAGCGATTTCGGCGTCAACGTTGCCGGAGGGCAGGACCATCTCAAAGGCAAAATCTTCCGCATCAATCAGATGGGACTCATCGAGCCCCACGAGATGCTTTGGGTCGTCAACGCCGTGGAGCTCGCTTTGGCCAAGCTGGGGCGCCGGGCCTTCGACGGGACCGCGGCGAAAGTCTGGAACGAAACCTTCTACAAGACGATGCTCTCCAAAGTGCCCGATCCCGAGGAGTGCGCGTGATCTTCGAACACGAAATTCCCAGCGGCAGCCGGCTCTATTTCGGCGAGAGTGCCCGGATCAAACGGCGGATCGAAGGCCGGGCGGCCGATTTCCTCGAGACGCGGGGCTACGAAGAGATGGTCACGCCGCTTTTTTCCTACCATCAGCACGAGAGTTTCGACGACCCCCGGGAACTGGTGCGGCTCAACGACGCGGCCAACCATGAGGTGAGCCTGCGGGCCGACTCCACCGCCGACGTGGTACGCATCGCCACCAAGCGGCTGGGACGCAGCACCCACGCGCGCAAGTGGTTCTACATCCAGCCGGTCTACCGCTATCCGACCCGGGAGCAGTATCAGATCGGCGCCGAATCGCTCGAGGGGAGTTTCACCGAAGTCGCCGCCGATGCCGTCGCTCTTCTGGAGGCGCTGGAGATCCGGCCGATGCTGCAGCTGGCCAACATCGCGATCCCCCGGTGTTTGGCTGAAGAGTTCGGGGTCGATCTCGAGGCGATCAAATCGATGCACATCGAGCGCATCCTCGCCGCGGAGCATCCCTGGCTGGAGCGCCTGGTGCGGATCCACCGTCCGGAGGATCTGGGGGACCTTTCGGAGTTCCCCGAGCCGATCGCCGAAGGGTTGACAGAGATCCGGGAGGCGGCGGAAGGGATCGACTACGCTTCGGTCGTCGTCTCTCCGCTCTACTACGCCCGGATGCGCTACTACGATACGCTGGTCTTTCGACTCTTCGAAGGAGAACGGCTCTATGCCACCGGCGGAAGCTACCGCATCGACGCGATGTCCGCCGCGGGCTTCGCTCTGATCACCGATGCCTGCATCGCCAAGAAAATGCAAAAGGGGTAAGAATGTCCAAGCAAGCCGATCTCATCGTCGGTCTCCAGTGGGGAGACGAAGGCAAAGGCAAAATCGTCGACCATATGGCGCAGACCCACGATTATGTCTGCCGTTTCGCCGGCGGGCACAATGCGGGCCACACCATCGTCGTGGGGGAGAAGAAATACGCTCTGCACCTGATCCCCTCCGGAGTTCTCAATCCGAAAGCCAAAAACATCGTCGGCAACGGCGTCGTCCTCTCTCCGGCCGATTTTATCGAAGAGATGAGCCAGTTCGATGACCTGCAAGGGCGCCTCTTCATCTCCGATAAGGCCCACCTGCTCCTGCCCTATCACGCTGAGATCGACCGGGCCAGAGAGCGGATGAAAGGCGACAAAGCCATCGGCACCACCGGCAAGGGGATCGGCCCCGCCTACGGCGACAAGGTCGCCCGGGTCGGCCATCGGGTCGGAGAGCTCCACGATCCCAAAAAACTGAGCGAAAAGATCCTGGCCCATTTCGAAATGAACCGCGCCGTCTTCGAGGCGATGGGGGTGGCTACGCCCGACGCCGCGGAGCTGCTCCACGAGCTGACGGCCTACAAAGAGGCGCTCGAGCCCTACATCACCGATACGACGCTGCTGGTCTGGAAAGCGCTGGAGGAGGGGAGCAAAATCCTCCTCGAAGGAGCGCAAGGAACGATGCTCGACATCGACCACGGTACCTACCCCTACGTCACCAGCTCCACGACCGTCAGTGCGGGAGCCTGCAGCGGTCTGGGGCTCAGCCCCAAGGCGATCGGCAAAGTCACCGGCATCGCCAAAGCCTACTGCACCAGAGTCGGCAACGGCCCCTTCCCCAGCGAAGATTTCGGCGAAGCGGGCCAGCGGCTTCGGGACAACGGCTACGAATACGGCACCACCACCGGCCGTCCCCGCCGCTGCGGATGGTTCGATGCCGTGGCGATGCGTCACGCGGTACGGATCAACGGCGCAGATCAAGTGGCGCTGATGAAGCTGGACGTCCTCGACGGCTTCGACGAAGTCAAAGTCTGTGTCGCCTACCGGGTGAAGGGCGAAGAGATCGACTACGTTCCCTACGATCTGGAGGATGCCGAGCCGGTCTATCGGATCTACAAGGGATGGAAAAAGAGCGCGGGTGCGCGCCGTTTCGACGAGCTGCCCGAGGAGGCACAGGAGTACATCGAGAGCCTCGAAGGCTTGATCGATTGCCGGATCGGGATCGTCTCCACGTCTCCGGAGCGGGAAGATACGATTGTCCGCTGAAGCGGATAAAACGGAAAATATAGAAACGAGAAATGAGAAGCCGATTGGCAGCGCTTTGCGTTGTATGATGATTCTTCACTTGTTCCCACCCTCCTCGGTGGGAACGATAGTATGAATCTCTCTTTGAAAACAGTGGGCTGCCGTCCCGTGAATCCGCCATAGGATATAATTTGATAACAAGTATGCGCAACAAAGGGGAACTATGAGACTCAAACCGCAACAGACAGGCTACGTAGCGAGCAAAGTGGCCATCGACCTGGCCAACGCCCCTTTCGTCAAGCTTCTCAAGGGCAAAGACGCGGTGCGTGAAAAGGTCAAAGAGATCATCGACGAAAATCTCAAAGTCGAACGGGCTCTGGATGAAAAGGTCAAAGAGATCATCGAAGAGAATTACGACGAAATTGAATTTCAGCACGCCGACGAACGGCAACTCTTTTTTATGATCAAAAAGAAGTTGGCCCCTGAATATGGAGTGATCATCAACTACGACGATCGCTACAACGATCTTTCCCACAAGATCCTCGACGAGCTTTACGAAAACTATCTCATCGAGTACGACGTCAACGATAATCAGGTCAAAAACGTGATCTTCAAAGCCTTCAAAGATTTCGCCGACGCCTACGAAGAGATCGACGACATCGTCTATAACAAGATCCGCAATATGGAGCGCGAAGTCATCCCCGGAAGTCAGGATTACGAACTGCTCTATGAGCGGCTCTATCAGGAAGAGTTGCAGCGCAGAGGAATGCTGTGAAATGTGCTTCGCGTTTCAAGTGAGGAACGTCGGTTTGCGTTGCGCTGCAACGCTTTTTATGTATGAGTAAAAAGGGGATCTGATGCAGAAAGTTTCGCTTTATTTCGAGAACGGCTTGTTTCTGGAGGCACGGAGTTTCGGCGCCGAGGGTACGGCGGTCGGGGAGATCGTCTTCAATACGTCGATGACCGGCTATCAGGAGATCGTCACCGATCCCAGCTATGCGGGGCAGTTCGTCACCTTTACGATGCCCGAGATCGGCAACGTCGGCTGCAACGCCCAGGATATGGAGAGTCGCGGGGCTTTTTGCAAGGGGATTCTCGTGCGCAGCTACCAGGGGCGCCCCTCCAACTTTCGGAGTGAGGAGAGCCTCGATGCACTGCTCAAGCGCTTCGGCGTGATGGGAATCTGCGAGATCGATACCCGCTATCTGACCCGGATGATCCGCAGCCAGGGGGCGATGGAGATGATCGCTTCCACCGAGATCCACGACAAAGAGGAGCTCAAAAAGCTTCTGGATGAAGCCCCCCGGATCGAAGAGATCAACTACATCGAAGAGGTGAGCACCAGCGAACTCTACATCCACGAAGAGGGGCGCTACGATGCGCGGACTTTCCGCTACGAGAAAGCCCCCGAAGCCAAAAAGCACATCGTCGCCTACGATTTCGGGATCAAACGCAACATCCTCAACGAACTCACCCACGTCGGGATCCGTGTGCAGGTCGTCCCCAACGACACCCCCGCCGAGACGGTGATCGAAGCGTACCGAAAAGGGGAGATCGACGGGGTTTTCCTCTCCAACGGCCCGGGGGATCCGCTGATCCTCACCGAGGAGAAGACCCGGACCCAAAAGCTCCTCGCGGCCAAAATCCCGATGTTCGGAATTTGCCTCGGACACCAGATGCTCTCCATCGCCCACGGTTACGACACCTACAAGCTCAAGTTCGGTCACCACGGCGGCAACCACCCGGTCAAGAACGAAAAGAGCGGCGCCGTGGAGATCACCGCGCAGAACCACAACTACAACGTTCCCGACGCCATCACCGAAGTGGCCGAAGTGACCCACGTCAACCTCTTCGACAATACGATCGAAGGGGTGAAGTACAAGGACGAGCCGGTGATGTCGGTGCAGCACCACCCCGAGGCGAGCCCCGGCCCCCACGAGAGCGCCTATATCTTCAAAACCTTCTTCGAAATGCTCTGACGATCGCACCGTTTGACGGTGCGACTTGATGATGGATTCTAGATTCTGGATGTTGGATGTCGGGGCGTTGCGTTGCAACGCTTTCTTTTGGAGGCGGGAATTCATTCCCGCAATGCAGGGCTGAGGCCCTGCCCCCAATGACCAATGACGTCGCCGAAGGCGACAGTCCTTGCGACTTGCGACGTGAGGCCCGAAGGGCCGTGCTTGCGACTTATAATTTTTCCTCTTCATTTCTTTTTCTTTGTTCTCGCGACAAAGAAAAAGGAAACGAAGCAAAGAAAAAGAAAACGCGAAGGACTGACGTCAAATAGAACGTTCCAGTTGAACCCAAAATTTGCATTAGCCAGCACGCCATCTGCGCCGATCATCAACACATCTGACGCACTTTCTATTGCAAAATTTGGGTTGAATTGAGGATTGTATAGAAAGTAGAGTGGCGCCTTGTGGCCCCACCAACGAAACTAAAAATCTTGCGACGTGAGGCCCGAAGGGCCGTGCTTGCGACTTGCGACTTCCTATATCAAATCAGCCAATTCTCCAAATGGCACGCCTCCTCACTGAAAGGGAGGCTTTTCCACCCTTTTCCTTCAAGAAGCATCACTCTGCCGCCGAAATTGCCGGAGGCGTAGCGTTCTTTGTAGATGGGGTAGAGTCCCGCCCGAAAGGCACCGAAAAGCTCGGAGAAGTTTTCGGGATGAGTATAGGGGTCGAAATCGAGGGAGTGGATCGCTTTGAGGGTTTCGCGCAGATTTTCGTCTCGGTGGAGCTTGGGACTCAGCAGATACCAAGCGGGGTAAGAGAGGGGAGGATCTTCCAACAGATCGTAGAGGTAGAGCCGCTCCTTTTTCACGTGCAAAATGCCTCACTGCCTACTGCCCAATGCCGGGATTCGCCTTGCGAATCCCTTAGAGCATAATCCCTTTGATGATGTAGAAGATCACCGCGGCGACGATGCCGGCGGCGGGGACGGTGACGATCCAGGCGGCGACGATCTTTCTGACGGCGCTGCGTTTGACGTATTGGGTTTTGTAGACCCGTTTGAGGGCTTTGGACTCTTTCTTGAGCTCTTTCTCGTAGGCTTCGACGGTTTGGAAGAGTTGGACGATGCGCTCGTAATCCTCCTGACTCTTTTCGCTTTTGCTCTCCAAATCCTGGAGCTCTTTGCGGGCCGCTTCGAGTTTGATCTTGAGCTCCTCGATCACTTTGCGCTCTTCTTGGATGCGGTGCTCCAGGCGTTGGGTGCGGTCGATCCATTCGCGCAGGAAGCCGACACCGAAGACCCCGCCCAGGGCGATGTGGGTGGAGCTGACGGGCAAGCCCAGTTGCGAAGCGAGGATCACGGTCAACGCGGCGGCCAGGGCGATGGAGAAGGCGCGCATCTGGTCGAGCTCGGTGATTTCGCTGCCGACGGTTTTGATCAGTTTGGGGCCGTAGAGGGCGAGGCCGAGGGAGATGCCCACGGCTCCGATCACCATCACCCAGACCGGAATGGCGGCTTTGGTCGCGACCTCCGCGTGGGCGAGGGCGTCGTAGATCCCCGCCAGGGGCCCAACAGCGTTGGCGACGTCGTTGGCGCCGTGGGCGAAGCTCAGCAGCGCGGCGGAGAAGATCAAAGGAATTGTGAAGAGGACGTTGACGCTCTCACGGTCGTTTTCGAGCTTGTGGGCGTATTTGGCGATGGCTTTTTTGACAAAAAGGTAGATGGCGACGGCGCCCAGGAAACCGATGGCGGCGGCCGTGGGAAAGCCGAGTTTGATCATATGCTTGAGTCCTTTGAGGATCAGGTAGGTGACAAAGGCCCAGCCCATCACCGCCACGTAGATCGGGACCAGCTTCATCGCCGCCCCTTTGGTGTCCTCTTTGAAGACGATGGTCTTTTTGATGGCGTAGAGGAAGCCCGCGGCGATCAGGCCGCCCAGGATGGGGGAGATGACCCAACTGGCGGCGATCTTGCCCATCGTGCCCCAGTGGACGATGCCGAAGGTGCCCGCCGCGGCGATCCCGCCGCCCATCACGCCGCCGACGATGGAGTGGGTCGTCGAGACGGGGGCCTTGAGGTAGGTGGCGATGTTGAGCCAGAGCGCCGCGGCCAGAAGCGCGGCGGTCATCGCCCAGACGAAGTATTCGGGTTGAGCGAAAGCGGCGGGGTCGATGATCCCTTTTTTGATGGTGCCGGTGACGTCCGCCCCGGCGATCAAAGCTCCCATCGATTCGAAGATCGCGGCGATGACGATCGCCCCCATCATCGTCAAGGCCCGGGAGCCGACGGCGGGTCCGACGTTGTTGGCGACGTCGTTGGCCCCGATGTTCATCGCCATATAGGCACCGAAGAGTGCGGCGACGGCCAGGAAGGGGTTGCCCGGGATTTTGTTCCAGGTTGCCAGCAGGACTAGAGCCATAAAGATCAGAGAGAGACCGAGCCGCAGAAAGTCGCTTTGACTCTTCTTGGCCGCCTTTTTCTGCATCTTTTCGAAGGTGTTGATTTCCATAGAGTGTATGCCTTTACCGTGTGGGAATAAAGATAGGTCAATGATAACCGAGTTCCCGTTAGGGAGACTTGAAATGTTTCCAAGTTGTTACCGCGTTTTTTTATACTGCCGGGGTAAATCACCCAAAAGGATCAATCGATGACACGCATAAAGAAGGTTTTGCTTACCGCTGCCGCTGCTGCCGTGGCTCTTGGCTCTGCCAACGCTTTCGAGATCAACGGGCGGGGGGCTTCTTTCCCCGCGCCGGTCTACAAAAGCTGGGCGGCCGCCTACTACAAAGCCACCGGCAACAAGGTCAATTACACCGCCTCCGGCAGTGGCGACGGCATCAAATCGATCGAGAAGCGCCTGGTGAATTTCGCCGGAAGCGACAAGCCCCTCAAACCCAGACTTCTGCGCAAGCACAAACTCTATATGTATCCCGCCATCGTCGGCTCCATCGTCCTGGCCTACAACCTCCCCGGCGTGGCTGATAATCAGCTCAAATTGAGCGAAAAAGCGATCGCCGCCATCTTCAGCGGTAAAGCCGCCTACTGGGACGATGCCGTCATCGCCGAAAACAACAAAGCGCTCAAACTCCCCCACCGGCCCATCAATGTCTGCGTCCGCGCCGACGGTTCGGGAACGACTTTTAACTTCACCTACTATCTGAGCAAGATAGACCCCGCCGACTTCAAGCCCCGCAAAAAGCTCAACTGGCAGGCCAACGTCATCGGCGGCAAAGGAAACGCCGGCGTCACCGCCAACATCCAGAACAACAAATACTCCATCGGCTACATCGAATACTCCTACAAGCTCAAATCCGGCCTGCCCGCCGCTACGGTAGAGAACCGCGAGCACAAGTGGGTCAAACCCACCGTCGAGTCTTTCCAGGATGCGGCCAAATACGCCAGCTGGGACAAGAAAAACGACTTCTACGCCGTGATCGCCTATCCCAAAGGGGCCACCTCCTACCCCATCGTCGCCGCCTCCTTTATTCTCCTGCCCCAAGAGAAGGCTCAAACCGACAAAGAGACCAACGCCTTCTATGACTGGGCTTTCCGCAACGGCCAGAAGATCGCCGCCGATCTGGGCTACGTCGCTCTGCCTGAAGCCACGGTCGAAGAGATCCGGGCCTACTGGAACGAAAAAGGGATCGCGCCTGTGAAATAGGGATTGCGCTTTGCGCAATCTTGTTATTGGTATATTGGTGTATTGGTTATTGGGTTAAAAAGCTCCGGCACTTGCTTCAGCGCCGAAGGCGCCCCCTAATACACCAATAACCAATATACCAATTACACACCCCCCCTTGTTCCCATTCTGTTTCCAAAGCTTTCTATAATCCGTCCAAATTTCACGCAACGGGAATCGACTATGTTCAATCGACTCTTTCGCCTCTCCTCCTATACGGCGGCTTTGCTGGTTTTGGTGATCCTGGCGGGGATCTTCGGCGTGCTCTACTATTACGCCCGGGATGCCATTCACGATTTCGGTTTTTGGCATTTCATCACCACCTCCACCTGGGAGGTGGGCGAAGACGACGAGGGCGGGGTCTTCGGCGGGCTCATCCCGATCCTGGGAACCCTCTTTTCCACCGGGATCGCGATGCTCTTCGCCGTGCCCATCGCGATGGGGATCGCCGTCTTCCTCACCGAGATCGCCACCGAGAAGCTCAAAGCCCCCGTCGGCATCGCCATCGAGCTGCTGGCGGCCATCCCCAGCATCATCTACGGGATGTGGGGACTCTTTTATTTCGGACCGATGCTTCAGCGCCTCTTCGGCGGGCAGAGCAATTCGCTCTTGACGGCGGGGCTGGTGCTGGGGATTATGGTCATTCCCTTTATGGCGGCCATCAGCCGCGACGCCATCAACACCACCCCCGCCGTCCTCAAAGAGTCGGCCTACGCGATGGGCGCCACCCGCTTCGAGGTGGTCAAGGATGTGATCTTCCCCTACGCCAAGCGGGGGATCATCGGCTCGATGGTCCTTTCGCTGGGCCGGGCCCTGGGGGAGACGATGGCGGTCGCCTTCGTCATCGGCGGGGTCTTTCGCTTCCCCCACAGCCTCACTCAGCCGACCATCTCCATCCCGGTCCTGCTGGCCAACAACTTCGCCGAGGCAGGGGATCTGGAGCTGAGCGCGATGTTCTATATGGCGCTGATTCTCTTCGGGATCAGCTTCATTACCATCACCATCGCCAAATTCTTCTTCCTCAAGGATCAAAAATGAATGCGACCCAGCGACGCCGATTGCTGCTCAATCGGGCGATCTTGATCCTCTCCACCGTCGCGGCGGTGATCGGGTTGGTCTTTCTCTTCTGGATCCTGACGACCCTGCTGATCAAGGGCCTCGACAGTATCCATTGGCGGATCTTCACCCACGACCTGGTGGAAAAAGGGTTGCGCAACCTCATCGTCGGCCAGATGATCCTGGCCGGCGTCGCCTCCCTCATCGGCGTCCCCCTGGGGCTGCTGGCGGGGATCTACCTGCGCGAATACGGGCTCAACTCCGCCTTTGCCCGCTTCATCCGCAACCTCAGCGATGTGATGATGTCGGCGCCCTCCATCGTCATCGGGGTCTTCATCTACGGCATCCTCGTCGCCCCCGTGGGCGGCTTCAACGGATGGGCCGGCAGCGTGGCGTTGGCGATTATGATGATCCCCATCGTCGTGAGCACTACCGACTCGATGCTCTCCCTGGTCCCTCAGGAGCTCAGAGAGGCGGGGATCGCTCTGGGGGCTTCCAAAGCCCAGGTGATCCTCACCATCGTCCTCAAGGCGGCCAAGATCGGGCTGGTGACGGGAATCCTTCTGGCCTTCGCCCGGGTCGTGGGAGAGACGGCGCCGCTGCTCTTTACCTCGGCCAACAACGACTATTTCACCCTCAATATGAATCAGCAGTTCCCCTCATTGACGGTCAGCATCTATCAGTTGGCCACCTTCCCCGACAAGCCCAGCCAGGATCTCGCCTGGGCCGGGTCGGTGATTTTGACGGCGCTGGTGCTTCTGATCAACCTCACCACCCGCTACATTTTCAGAAAAAGGAAGAGCAAATGAATCTCGCGATGGAGACGAAGGAGTTTTACTTCACCTACGCCGGAGCCGAAGCCCCGACCCTCAAAGGGATCGATATGCCCATCTATGCCAACAAGGTCACCGCCCTCATCGGCCCCAGCGGCTGCGGCAAATCGACTTTGCTGCGTTCCTGGAACCGGATCCACGACGTCTATCCCGGCAACAGATACGAAGGGGAGATCCTCCTGTATGACAAGGAGGGCAACGAAGAGAACATCCTCAGCTACAGCAAAGAGGACGAGTTGATCCGATTGCGCCAGCGGGTGGGGATGATCTTCCAAAAACCCACCCCTTTCCCGATGAGCATCTACGACAACATCGCTTACGGCCTACGCTTAGCAGGGATCAAAAACCGCAGCGAACTCGACGGCCGGGTCGAAAAGGCCCTCAAAGGCGCGGCGATCTGGAACGAGGTCAAAGACCGTCTCAAGCAGAGCGCGATGGGACTCTCGGGCGGCCAGCAGCAGCGGCTCTGCATCGCGCGGGCGGTGGCCCTCAAACCCGAGCTGCTCCTTTTTGACGAACCTACCAGCGCCCTGGACCCCATCTCCACAGGAGCCATCGAAGAGTTGGTCACCGAGCTCAAAGAGGAGGTAACCATCGCCATCGTCACCCACAATATGCAGCAGGCCAGCCGCGTGAGCGACTACACGGCCTTTATGTATCTGGGAGATCTGATAGAATTTGGCAAAACCGAAAAGATTTTTGTCAACCCCAAAGAGAAATTGACCGAAGAGTACATCACCGGGAGGTTCGGATAATGCTGAAAAAATACGAAGAGGCCCTCAACAAAATCGTCGAAGAGGTTTACGCCTTCGGCGAGCTGGACGAAAAGGCCCTGCAACTTATCGCCGAGGGGTTGCAAAAACAGGATACCGCCAGGCTCGAAGAGGCGCGCCGGCTTCTCAAAGGCAACCACAAGGCCAACGCCAGGATCGATATGAACATCATTACGACGTTGGCGCTTTACGCGCCGGAGGCGTCGGATCTGCGCCGGGTCGTCGCACTGATCAAGATCGCCAGCGAACTCTCTCGCATCGGCGACTACCTCAAGGCCCACGCCAAAAATCTGCTCAAGCAGATGGCCGGAAGCGAAGAAGAGGAGGAGGCACAAGAGGCGGACCACGCGATTCGCCCGCTGCTGACCGATACCGCCCGGGCCTTCTATCAGAGCACGGAAACCGCGCTGCATCTGGCGCTGGAGGCGATCAAAGAGACCGACCCCGACCGCCTTGACAACATCTCCCGGCGCATCAGCGTCGAAGAGAGCAAGTGCGACGATTTCATTTCGATCCTCGAAAAAAATATGGTCGGCAACATCTGCGCCCACCCCGACGAAGCGGAGGAGCTGGTGGACGAGCTGCATATCCTGCGCAAACTGGAGCGCATCAGCGACCGCAGCATCAACATCGTCAAACTGGCCCGTTACGCCCTCGAAGGGGGGAAGCTCAAGCTGTGAATTCCCGTCCGCTGATCCTCATCCTCGAAGACGAAGAGGATATCCTGGAGCTGGAGGAGCTTCATCTGCAAAACGCCGGTTTCGAGACGATGGGTTTCCTCTCGAGTCGGGGAGTGCGCCAGGCGATGGAGGAGGAAGAGGTGGCTTTGATGGTGGTCGATCGCAACCTTCCCGGGATAGAGGGGAGTGAGTTTGTGGCCAAACTGCGCCGGGAGGGCTTCGATCAGCCGGTGATCTTCGTCACGGCCAAGGATCGGGACGATGAGGTCGAAGAGGGGTTCATTCGCGGAGGCGACGACTATCTGCGCAAACCTTTCAATATGAACGAGCTGGTCTGGCGGGTCAAGGCCCTGCTGCGTCGCTCCGGCGAACAGGAAGCGCAGATGCTGCGCCACCGCTCTTTGGTGATGGATCTGCCCGGCCGCAAGGTGGAACGATCGCAGCAGCCGCTCTCCCTGACCCGATTGGAGTTCGATCTGCTGCGCTATTTCCTCGAAAACCCCGACCGGGTCATCGGCCGCGACGAACTGCTGGAGGAGGTCTGGCCCGACGGGGAGGATCGGGGAGAGAAGGCGGTCAATGTCGCCGTCAACCGCCTGAAGAAAAAGATCGAAAGCGATCTTGAACCCCCCTATATCGAAGCGGTGCGGGGCGTGGGGTATCGGCTGTGCTGAAGCTTTCGCAACTCTTTTTTCGCCGCACCGCCTTGATCCTGACGGGGACCTTCCTCGCCGCGGCGCTGATGGGCTACTATCTGCTGCGCCAAATGGAGATCGACACCCACGCAAGGATGCTACGCAATCTGCTGACGGTCCTGGAGTACGATCTGCGCTGCCTCCCTTCCGCCAAAATCCCCACGATTCTGCGTCAAATCCACCGGGATACCGGCGTGCGCATCACCGTCATCGCCCCCGACGGGCGGGTGCTGTACGAAAGCAACCGCTCCCCTGTCGGGATGGAAAACCACGCCGCGCGCCCCGAAATCCTCGAAGCCAAAGCCCAAGGGTGGGGGGAGGCGGTGCGCCACTCGGCGACTCTGGGGGTGGACTTGCTCTATGTGGCCCATCGGGACCGGGACCGTTTCGTCCGCGCCGCCTACTCCCTGGCCAGCATCCGGCAGCAGCTGCTTCGGCTCTGGCTCAAGGCGTTGGGTGTCTTCGCCCTGATCCTGACGGGGATCTTCCTCTTCAGCCTGCGGCTCAACGAACGCATCGGCAAAGAGAGCCGGCGGCTGAGCCGCTCCCTGGAACAGATGCTGGAGAAAAAATATGACGCCGACATCGCGCCGGTGGAGTGCTGCGCCGAATTTGCCGAGATCCGCAAAATGCTCCAGAAAGTCGCCAAGAAATTGGCCAAACGCGAACGCCAGAAAGCCAAATACACCCGCAAACTCAAAGCGCTGACTCAACGCCAAAGCGATATCATCAGCGCCATCAGCCACGAATTCAAAAACCCCGTCGCCGCGATTATGGGGTATGCGCAGAGCCTGGATGAGATGAAAGATCTCGATCCCGGCTTGCGCCGGCGTTTTTTGGGCAAGATCCACGACAACGCCGAAAAGATTTCCCTGATGATCGACCGGCTCGCTCTGGCGATCAAACTCGAAAACCGCTCGTTCAGCCCCAGAAAGAGCCTTTTTGAGCTCTCCTCCGTTGCCGCGGCGGTGCGTGAGACGCTTTTGCAGAAATATCCCGGTCGAACGATCCGCCTCGACTGCACCCCTATGACGATCGAAGCGGATCGGGATATGATCGAGCATGTCCTGCTCAATCTCGTGGAGAACGCCCTCAAATACTCCGAGGAGGAGGTGATCTTGCGCTGTACGCCCGAGCGGCTCGAAGTGATCGACGAAGGGGAGGGGCTCAGCCCCGAAGATCGGGAGAAGATCACCAAAAAATTCTACCGCGTCGACCGCCTCAGCTGGAACAACTCCATCGGCGTCGGCCTCTACATCGTCGAATACGTCCTCAAATTGCACGATACGGCCCTCAAGATCGAAAGCCGGGAGGGTAAAGGGTCTGTTTTCTCTTTTTCGTTGAAAGAGATGCATCCGCGCAGAGAGGATGTCTCGGGTACGCTCCCTCCAAGACAGTGAGTATTCAGAACCGGTTCATGCTATAGTTCTCGGAAGAAAAAGAGTCGAAAAGAGAGGGAACGATGTCGGAAAAAAATTTCAAAAAGATTTTTGTGACAGGGGGTGCGGGCTACATCGGTTCGCACACCTGCGTCGAACTGCTCGAAGCGGGCTACGAAGTGGTCGTCTACGACAACCTCTCCAACGCGAGCCGTGAAGCGCTGCGTCGGGTCGAAGAGATCACGGGAAAGAGCCTGGAGTTCGTCGAAGGAGATATCCGTGATGCCCGGAGCCTGGAGCGGGCGATAGCCGGCTGCGACGCGGTGATCCACTTCGCCGGGCTCAAAGCGGTGGGCGAATCGGTCGCCAAACCGCTGGAGTATTACGACAACAACGTCGGCGGGACCGTGACGCTGCTGGAGGTGATGAAAAAGGCGGGGATCGAGACCATCGTCTTCAGCTCATCGGCGACGGTCTATGGCGACCCCGATTTTTTGCCTTTGACCGAAGAGCACCCTCTGCGGGCGACCAACCCCTACGGCCGGACGAAACTGATGATCGAAGAGATCCTGCGCGACCTCTTCGTCGCCGAACCTCACTGGCGCATCGCGATCCTGCGCTACTTCAACCCCGTGGGGGCTCACCCCAGCGGATGTATCGGCGAAGACCCCCGGGGGATCCCCAACAACCTGATGCCCTTCATCACCCAGGTCGCCGTGGGAAAACGGGAGCGGCTAAGTGTCTTCGGCGGTGACTACGATACCGCCGACGGAACGGGTGTGCGCGACTACATCCACGTCGTCGACCTGGCCCGGGGCCATCTCAAAGCCCTCGAAGCGCTCGATCGCCCCCAGTGTGAAGCGATCAACCTGGGGACGGGACAGGGCTACAGCGTTTTGGAGATGATCGACGCTTTCGCCGAAGCGTCGGGAAGAGCGATCCCCTACGAGATCGTCGATCGCCGCCCCGGGGACATCGCCGCCTGTTACGCCGATCCGGGCAAAGCCCAGCGGATCCTGGGATGGAAAGCCCAAAAGGGTTTGAGGGAAATGTGCGAAGACAGTTGGCGCTGGCAGTCGGGAAATCCGGAGGGATACGGCGGTTAAGGAGCTTCTAGCTCCTTATCCGAGTGAAGAGTGAGAAATTGAGTGGCGTTGCTTTGCATAGCTTTTTTTCGAAGGCGGGAATTCATTCCCACACTCTTCAGGGCTGAAGTCTTCAACTCCACCTACCGCGCCGAAGGCACACAAAATGCCCCATGCCCAATGCCGTCGCCGAAGGCGACTCTCGCTAATATCTCCGCTCGTTCCTTCGCTTGTTTCTTCCGCCGTTGCGGTTGTAGTTGCCTCGGCCTCCGCGTTTGTTGTAGCCGCCGCGGCCGCCGCGGCCCTCTTTGAGACGGGCGAAGAGGCGTTCGATCTCTTCGAGGCTTTTGCCGATGCGGTCGGCTCCCCGGACCGCTTCGTGCTCCCGGACGATGGTCAGGAGACGGGCGGTGAGGGTCGTGAGGTCAAACTCCTCTTTGAGGGCTTCGATCGTCTCGAAAGCGGAGGCGTCGGCTTTCGTCTCACGGATGCGGGCGATCAGCTCGTCGTTTTTGCGGGCGTGGAGTTCGCCGATACGCGGGACGATGCGGCTTTCGATCTTGCTGCCGACACTCTTTTGGATCCGTTGCAGGGCTCTGAATTCGTGGGGGGAGACGATGGAGATCGCGGTCCCCTCCCGTCCGGCGCGGCCGGTGCGGCCGATGCGGTGGACGTAGCTTTCGGGATCGAAGGGGAGATGGTAGTTGAAGACGTGGCTGACATCGTTGACGTCCAGACCGCGGGCGGCGACGTCGGTGGCGATGAGGATCTCCGCACCGCCGTTTTTGAAGGAGCGGATCGTCGCTTCACGTTGGCGCTGGTCCATATCTCCGTGGAGCCCCTTGGCTTCGTAGCCCTGCGCGGCGAGGAAATCCCGCAGCCGGTCGACCTCTTTTTTCATCCGGCAGAAGATGATGCTCTTTTCGGGGTTTTTGTAGTCCAGCAGGCGCACCAGCGCATCGTCACGCTCGGTTTCGTCGACGACGTAGAAGAGTTGGCGGATCTTTTCGTTGGTGACGTTGCCTCCGGTGATGGCGACGGTGGCGGGGTCGCGGAGGATGCTCTGAGCCAGCGCCTTGATCTCCCGGGACATCGTGGCCGAAAAGAGCAGAGTCTGGCGCTCGTCAGGGAGGTGAGTGAAGATCTCGCGGATGTCGTCTAAAAAGCCCATATCGAGCATTTCGTCGGCTTCATCGAGGATGACGAAACGGGGAGAGAGGGTGATTTTGCCGCTTTGGAGCAGGTCGATGAGGCGGCCGGGGGTGGCGACGACGACGGAGGCGTTGGCGACGTGCTGGAGCTGTCGGCTGTAGGAGCTGCCGCCGTAGACGGTGGCGGTGCGGATCCCCAGCGCTTTACCGAAACGGAAGATTTCGTCGCTGACCTGGGTGGCGAGTTCCCGGGTGGGGACGATCACCAGCGCTTCGACGCTGCCGTCGCAGCGCAGCTGCTGAAGCATCGGCAGGCCGAAGGCGGCGGTTTTGCCGGTACCGGTGTGGGCTTGGGCGATGAGGTCGCGCCCCTCTAGGACGAGGGGGATCGCCTCTTTCTGCACGGGGCTGGGCTCACGGAATCCCGCGTCACGGATCGCCTGGGCGAGAGGGGGTTTGAAATTAAAATCATCGAAGGTCATAAAAATTCGCTTTCACGGCAGGAAGAAACACTATTCGCCTAAAGGCTGATTCGCTGCCGGTGGAAAGTGAATGGATCGATGGACGATACAGTTCGATACGCGGAGAAACTCAGAAGGCGGATATATAGCTTACCCTGTCGATTGGGTTTGAGATGGTGTATTGTAGCCGCTTCGCCCGATGAATGCAAATCGAGATAGAAAAAAACGGAAAAGTTTATGCAAATAAAGGAAAATATGGATTATAATTCTGTGGAAGATAAGCCGAAACGTAGTGGTGACCCCTAGGAGACTCGAACTCCTGTGGCCAGGATGAAAACCTGGAATCCTAACCGCTAGATGAAGGGGCCGTGCTGTTGTGTTTCGGATGGCGCAATTATATAGGCGGATTGCTTATATAATTCTTAAATAAAGCAAAACCGGAGTAAAAAAATGAAAAAATCTTTTTCGATCCTCTCTCTTCTGCTCATCGGATTATTTTTCACGGGCTGTTTGGAACAAAAAGCGGTTCCTCAAGAGGGGATTTTCGTCGTCTGGAAAAGCCCCGGGATGAAATATGCGGATCAGGGCTTCTTATATAAAGAGAAGAAACGTCTGCGTCTGGAAATCTATGCCAACGGGCAGGCGGCTCTGCGTCTTACGGTGACGCCGACGCAGGTGTGCACGGGGGCACTCTGTCTCAATGCGAAGGAGTTTAACCGACGCTACCTTTCGGCGGAATATCCCGAGCAGATGCTTTGGGAAATTTTGCAGGGAAAAGAGATTTTCGGAGGCGAAGGATCGACGAAAAGGGCGGAAGGATTTACACAACATATCGAAAAAAAGGGTCACTACGCGATCGACTACTCGGTCTTAAACGGATCGATAGTTTTTCGCGATAAAATCAACGCTATATCCATCAAAATTCAAAAAGCGGGATCCTGAAAGTATGAGTCGAAAATATGTGGGTGCGCACGTCAGCGCATCGGGAGGGGTGCAGAATGCTCCTCTGAACGCGGCGAAGATCGGCGCGAAAGCCTTCGCCCTTTTTACAAAGAATCAGCGTCAATGGAGAGCCAAAGCTCTGACGGAGGAGAGCATCGAAGCTTTCCAAAAAAATCTGCAGGAGGCGGGAATCGCTTCCCGTCATGTCCTGCCGCACGACAGTTATTTGATCAATCTAGGGGCTCCGGAGGAGGAGAAGCTGCTCAAATCCCGAGAAGCTTTCATTGACGAGTTGCAGCGCTGCGAAGCCTTGGGACTGGAAAAACTCAATTTCCATCCGGGGTCTCATCTGATCAAAATACCCAAAAAAGATCCGGAATACGAGCGCAAACTGGACGAGGCGGAGAGGCGCTGCCTGGATCGGATCGCCGAATCGATGAACCGCGCCGTCGAAGCGACGCCCGACTCCAAGGTAAAACTGGTCATCGAAAATACCGCCGGGCAGGGGAGCAACCTCGGATACCGTTTCGAACATCTGGCCTATCTGATCGACCGCGTCGAGGCGAAAGAGCGGGTGGGAGTCTGCCTCGATACCTGCCATACTTTCACCGCCGGCTACGATCTGCGCACCCCCGAAGCCTACGAAGAGACGATGAAGGCTTTTGAAGAGATCGTCGGTTTCGAGTATTTGGAGGGGATGCATCTTAACGATTCCAAACCTCCCCTCGGTTCTCGGGTCGACCGGCATCACAGTCTGGGAAAAGGGGAGTTGGGCTGGGAACCCTTCCGTTTGATCATGAACGATCCGCGCATGGATGATATTCCGTTGATCCTGGAGACGATCGACGAGGAGCTCTGGCCCGAGGAGATCCGGGCACTCTACGCACTGGAGGGGAAGTTTCCGTGAATTTTCCCAATCCCTGATCCACCGAGGAAAAACAGACAAAAGGAGGAGAGAAATGAAAAAAACAAGGCTGTATCGAATCTATTTCGCCGTACTGGCGACCCTGGTGCTCGCCGGATGCGGCGGCGGAGTGGGAGCGCCGGAGAACGAACCGGTTCAGGGGGGAAAGGTCGTCGTCGATTTCCCCGCCGATACGCTGCGGCAGAAATTGATCGAACAAAAAACGCCGGGGGTGGATGCAAACACTACGGTCTTCGGCTACAAAGCCTACAAAATCGTCTACGAAACCGAAGACGAAACGGGAGCCCTCGTCCATGCCTCGGGTTTGATGGTCGTGCCCACGGATAGGGAGGTGAGAGCTGAGGATGCAAGGAAACTGGCCTACATGCGCCAAAAGGGTTTTTCTCTCGTGAGCGACTCTCACGGAACGATCTTCGCGGACAAGGAAGCCCCCACGGCCGTAGCCGAGGCGACACTGGCTCCGGCCGGATCGCCGATACTTTTGAGCGCTCTGGCCGGATTCGTCACTCTGCAGGCTGATTACATCGGCTTTGGAGCTTCGGCGGACCGGTACCACCCCTATCTGCTCAAACACTCATCGATGGAAGCGACCGTCGATTTCATTCATGCCGCGCGAAAATTCGCACAGAAAAACAATATCCCGCTCAACTCCCAGCTCTATCTGACCGGTTACAGTGAGGGCGGCTACGTCGCTTTGGCGGCTCTGCAGGAGCTGGAGCAGGAGGAGAACGTCACTTTCGCCGCGCCGATGGCGGGGCCTTATATGATGGATCAAATGGCTTTGGGGGTTGTCGCCCAAGACAAGATTCCGATCCCCTCCTTCATCGCCGACGTCGCCTACTCTTACGCCTTGAGTTATGAACACAACGTCAGTGAATTGTTGCGAGAACCCTACGCTTCCGAGGCGTCGACGCTCTTTGACGGACGCTATACCCGCCCCCAGATCGATGCGCGACTTCCGAAAGTGACTGAAGAGCTCTTTACCCGATCGGCGATCGACGGAGTGTTGCGTCAAGATCCCTCCTACTGGTTCTATGGAGCGCTTCAGCTCAACAGTACCGCCTACTGGGCGCCGAAGACGCCTACGCGACTCCTGCAGTGTCTGGGGGACGATGTGATTCCCTATGCGATGACCGCGGGGACCGTGAATGTGATGAAAAACCTCTTCAAAGCTCCCGACGTAGAAGCCGTTCCCGTCGAAGTGGCGTATACGGGAGATTCCAATACCACGCTGCGTCTGGGGCATGCCGCCTGCGCCGGGCCCGCTTATCTCGTCGTCACACGGATGATGGCCGAGATCCGCAAGAAAACCATCGGATATTAAGGGAGAGACGATGCAGAAAAACTGGATAATCGGCAGCATACTTCTTGCCGCGACCCTGGAAGCCGGAGGATACAAAATCCCGGAACAATCCCTCGACGGAATGGCTCTGGGAGCTGCGCACATCGCCCATACGACCGGAGCAGACAGCGCCTACTACAACCCGGCGAATATGGCTTTTCTCGATCCGAAGACCCGTTATCTCGAAGGAGCTCTCAACGTGGTACACCTTCCCTCCAACGATTTCGACGGCGTGCAGATTTTCCCGCCCTCGACGGTGGTTCCGGCCTCGGCCTCTTCGGAGAGGGAGTGGGCGGCTTTTCCGACAATGCAATACGTGCACAGTGCCCAGGGGCGATGGCGCTGGGGAGTGAGCCTGGCGGCTCCGGCGGGCATGACCAAGCGCTGGAACAGCCCGGTGCAAAAGACCTTCGCGGAAAAGTTCTATCTTTTGACGGCGGAGCTCAACCCGTCGTTGGCTTATCGGGTCAGCGACACCTTTGCCGTAGCGGCGGGGTTGCGTCTGCTTTACAGCGAAGGGGAGGTCAACAGCGACGGCGTAGTGAACGGAATCCGGATCGCGCGTCAAATGAAAGGCGATACGGTAGCGGCCGGTTACAACCTAGCGCTCGCCTGGCATCCGGGATCCGGAGTCGAAGTGGGCGTAACCTACCGCTCCAAGGTGAAGCTGAACGAGGAGGGGGAAGCCAACCTCTATCTGGGCGGGGTGGGGCGGCAATACCACGCCAAGGTGAGTGTGCCTGTGCCGGCAGCGTTGAACGTAGGCGTCGCCAAGACCTTTGACGATCGTTTGACCGTTGAGCTGGTCTGGGAGCGCACCTTCTGGTCCGCCTACAAAACTCTGGATTTCCGTTACGATACGCCGATACCGCCGGCGCTCGTACCGATTTTCGATGATCCGAAGCTCAAAGATTGGCAAGACAGCGACACTTTCCGACTCGGTCTGACTTACCGGTGGGATGAGCGCCTGACTCTGATGGCGGGGTACGCCTACGACGAGACGCCGATTCCCGCCCGGACGCTCAGTTACGAACTTCCCGACAGCGACGGGCATATCTTCAGTGCGGGTTTCCGGTATCGACAAAACGAGCATCTGGAGTGGGGCCTCGCCGTTCTTTACGACCACAAGACAAAGCGGACGATCGCTCCGGGTGAGAACATCAACGGCATTGTCGGCAGCTTCGACAAAGGCGGAGCTTTCCTGACGACGGTGGGCTTTGCGTACCGTTTCTGATTGCCGAAATTTGAAGATGAGGAGAGAGATGGGAACCCTGCATTACCGCTTTAACAATTTTTACGAGATGATTCTCTCCCATGCCCGGGCTCATCCCCGGCGCAAAGCGCTCTTTGTGGGAGAGGAGACGATCCGTTACGCAGAGCTTCTGAAGCGGGTCGACGCGTTTGCCGGATATCTGCACCGTTGCGGTGTGAAGCCCGACGAACGGGTCGCACTCTTTTTGCGGAACTCCTGGGAATTCGTGGTGGCGTTTTTGGCGATCAGCAAAGTCGGAGCGATTACGGTTCCGATCAACACCTTTCTCAAATCCGAAGAGCTCAGTTACATCCTCGAAGACAGCGGTGCCGTCGTGATGGTTGCCTCGGCGCTTTACGAGAAGACGGTCCACGATTCTCGGGCGCGGGAGACGCTTCGGCGGATCATCTGGGAGGGTGGTTTGGAGCTATCCGGGCCCGGGAACATCTCTTTCGAGGAGGCGATGAAGAACGGGATGCCGGTCTCTCCTATCATGCGTACCCTTGACGATCTGGCGGTCTTTTTCTATACCTCCGGGACCACGGGCAAACCCAAGGGAGCGATGCTTAGTTACAAAAACATTCTCTCCAACGCCGAGTCGGGTTCGCAACTCTTTCACATCAACCACCGGGATCGGACCATCGTCTTTTTGCCGATGTTCCATTCCTTTACCTTCTCCATCGGGGTGGTACTGCCTCTGTATGTCGGAGCGGGGATCGTCATCGTTCCGTCGATCCGCCCCTTTAGCAATATTTTCAAACAGGCACTGCTGAAACGCGTGACGATATTTTTCGGAGTCCCGGACGTCTACAATGCCCTGGCCAAAGCCAAACTCCCCTGGTATTTCATGTGGTTCAATCGCATCCGGATCTTCGTCTCCGGTGCGGCGCCTCTGCAGCACAAAACTCTCGAAGCGATGCGCCGGAAATTCACCCGGGCGAAGATGCTCGAAGGATACGGCCTGAGCGAAAGTTCACCGGCGACTTGTATCAATCCGCTGCATCGGCAAAAAGAGCGCTCCGTCGGACCGGCCATGCCCGGCTATACGGTCAAGATTGTCGACGAGAATCTCGTCGAAGTCCCCCGGGGAGAAGTCGGTGAGATCATTCTCAAAGGGGATCACGTCATGCAGGGCTATCTCAACCGTCCCGAGGCGACGGAAGAGACGATTGTCAACGGTTGGCTGCGCACCGGCGACATGGGGTACATGGATGAAGACGGTTACCTTTATATCGTCGATCGCAAAAAGGATTTGATCATCTCCAAGGGTATCAACATTTATCCCCGGGAGATCGAAGAGGAGATCGACGCTTTTCCCGGGGTCAACGTCAGTGCCGTTGTCGGAGTGCCCGATGAAAAAAACGGAGAAGTCCCCGTCGCCTACATCGAAGCGGAGGAGGGGGCGAAGGTGGATCTCGATGCCCTCAAACGGCGGCTGAGGGAGCGCTTGGCCAACTACAAGATTCCGAAGCGTTTTCATCTTGTCGAAGCGCTTCCGAAAAATGCGACAGGAAAAATTCTCAAGCGTGTTCTCAAGGAAAAACTCAAAAGAGAGGAATCTTCCCGACTCTGAATTGTTCCCGCCGGTTTAGGGAATGTATCAAAGGTCGGGTAGTTTGTCTTGGAAGCGAGGGGATGACCATTGTCGAAAATTACGTGGAATATGCTAAAATCTTCGACAAATGCACCGTATCCGACCCAAAAGATGTAAGTGCAGTATGTAAGATAGATTGACGTTTTGGGTCGAAGATCAAGCAGAAAGGTTCTCTTCATGACCCTCGCCATTCTTTTCGGCGGCTCCAGCTACGAACATGAAATCAGCATCGTCAGCGCCGTTACGCTCAAAAAAGTCTTCAAGAAGATCACTCCGCTTTTCATATTCGTCGATGCCGAACGGGACTTCTATCTGATCGAAGCGGATCGGATGAAGTCCAAAACTTTCGCGTCGGGCGCTTACAAAAAGTCTCCCAAGCTCCTGTTGGAGAAGGGGGGATTCTTTACCGTAGGCGGCGGCCTGCTTGGCGGGAAGAAAAGAGCCGTCTCTTTCGACGTTCTGCTGAATCTGATTCACGGGCGTGACGGAGAGGACGGCAAAATTGCGGGATTGATGGAGTTTTTCGGCGTGCCCTTCATCGGGCCGCGCCTGGAAGCGTCGGTTCTCAGCTACAGCAAGTTCGACACCAAGCTTCTTGCGCAGGGATTGGGGATTGCTACGCTGGAGTACAGGTTGCTCGTTCGCGGCGGTGAACGACGGGTCGATCTGGACTATCCCTTGATCGTCAAGC
This sequence comes from Campylobacteraceae bacterium, assembly GCA_027080995.1. Classification (GTDB taxonomy): domain Bacteria; phylum Campylobacterota; class Campylobacteria; order Campylobacterales; family Sulfurovaceae; genus Nitratifractor. The sequence goes on from JALWNT010000029.1 coordinate 27,577, forward strand.
CGGTGCATTTGGGCAGCTCCATCGGCGTTAGCGTCGTGCGCAGTGATGCGGAGCTCGAGTATGCGCTGGATGTGGCTTTCGAATTCGACGAGCAAGTGATCGTCGAGCCCTTCGTCGAGGGGATCGCCGAGTACAATCTTGCTGGCTGCAAAACTTCGCTCTGGGAGCTCTCGCTGGTCGAAGAGCCTCAAAAAGAGGAGTTTTTGGACTTCAACAAGAAATATATGGATTTTTCCCGCGATTCCCGAGTCCGTGAAGCGGCGATCGACGCGGCCCTGCGGGAGAAGCTTGAAGCGGCGTTTCGCAAGATTTACGATCCTCTTTTTCTGGGGAGTCTGATCCGCTGTGACTTTTTTGTTCATAAGGGAGAAGTCTATCTCAACGAGATCAATCCCATCCCCGGCTCCATGGCGCATTATCTTTTCGACGATTTCGAAGCGATTCTCGAGCGCCTCGCGCAGCATCTCCCCTCCGAGCGCAAAATCCCCATCGACTATCGCTACATCGACTCCATCCAACAGGCGAAAGGCAAAGCCTAAACGCCCATTTTTTCGTCAGGGAAAAATGGGTTCGTCTTGTGATCTCTCCCGTAAATCCTCCGTTAATTTAAGTTTTTTTATAGCTACGCGACCATATAATATGCCGTTACCGTTACATCGTCGTAACAAAATTTTAATTAGGAGGCTTGTATGCAGTCTAGTGCAGCGCTGGAATACGATTATTCCGTTGCCAAACTCTACATGTGGACCGCGGTCATTTTCGGTATCGTCGGAATGACCATCGGTGTTCTGATCGCCAGCCAGCTGGCGTTTCCGGAACTCAACTATCTTTTCGGTGAGTACGGGACCTTTTCCCGTCTGAGACCCCTGCACACGAACGTGGTGATCTACGGATTTACCGTGAGCGGAATCTTCGCTACGTTCTACTACTCCGCACAGCGGGTTCTGAAAGTCTCCATGGGTGAGTCCAAGCTCCTCAACGGACTGGGATACCTTCAGTTCATCCTCTACCTGATCGCTGCGACCGGTATGGTCATCAGCGAACTGATGGGGATCACCGCCAGCAAAGAGTATGCACAGATGGAATGGCCTCTGGACGTTCTGATCGTCGTGATCTGGGTCCTCTGGGGTGTGATCATGTTCGGCCTGATCGGTATGCGCCGTGAAAAAGCCCTCTACATCTCCATGTGGTACTACATCGCCTGTTTCCTCGGTGTGGCGATGCTCTATCTCTTCAACAACATGGAAGTTCCCACGATCTTCTTCTCCGGCGGTGTAGGTGCCTGGTACCACTCCGTCTCTATGTATGCCGGGACCAACGACGCGCTGGTCCAGTGGTGGTGGGGACACAATGCGGTCGCTTTCGTTTTCACTGTGCCCATTATCGCCATCATCTACTACTTCCTCCCCAAAGAGTCCGGGCAGGCGGTTTATTCCTATAAACTCTCTCTGCTCTCTTTCTGGGGCCTGATGTTCGTCTACCTCTGGGCCGGCGGTCACCACCTGCTCTGGTCGACCGTTCCCGACTGGATGCAGACGATGGGATCGGTCTTCTCCGTCGTCCTGATCCTCCCCTCCTGGGGTTCGGCGATCAACATGCTGCTGACCATGAAAGGTGAGTGGAACCAGCTGACCGAAAACCCCCTGATCAAGTTTATGGTCCTGGCTTCTACCTTCTACATGCTCTCTACGCTCGAAGGTCCGATTCAGGCGGTCAAATCCGTCAATGCCATCGCCCACTTCACCGACTGGATTCCCGGCCACGTCCACGACGGTGTTCTCGGTTGGGTCGCCTTTATGATCTTCGCCGCGCTGATGCATATGGCTACCCGCGCCTTCAAGCGCGAGATCTACAGCAAGTCTCTGTTGGAGGCTCAGTTTTGGATCCAGACCACGGGTGTCGTTCTCTACTTCACCTCGATGTGGATCGCCGGTATCACTCAGGGAATGATGTGGCGTGCGGTTGATGAGTACGGCAACCTGATGTACAGCTTCATCGACACTGTTTCCGTTCTGCATCCCTACTATACGATCCGTGCGATCGGCGGCCTGCTCTATCTGATCGGTATGTTCATGTTCGCCTACAACTTCCTGATGACGGCGACGGCTGGACGCAAGCTCGAGCAGGAGCCTCAGTTCCGCTCCCCTATGGCATAAGGAGGTCATAAATGTTTCATTGGTTGGAAAAAAACCCCTTTCTCTTTTCGGTAGGGGTCTTCATCGTCATCGCGTTTGCGGGTCTCGTCGAGATCCTGCCCAACTTCGCCGAAGCCTCTCGTCCGATCAAGGGTCTCAAGCCCTACACGGTCTTGCAGCTCGCGGGTAAAGAGGTCTACAAGAAGGACAACTGCATCGCCTGCCACTCGCAGCTGATTCGTCCTTTCAAGTCCGAGACCGACCGCTACGGCAAATATTCGCTCTCGGGTGAATACGCCTACGACCGTCCCTTCCTCTGGGGATCCAAGCGTACCGGTCCCGATCTGCACCGCGTCGGAAACTACCGGACACCCGACTGGCATGCGAACCATATGTGGAATCCCAAATCGGTCGTTCCCGATTCGATCATGCCCGCTTATAAGCATCAGTTCAAGAACGTAGCCGACCTGGCGACCGCTTACGCGGAAGCCGTGACCGTCAAAAAAGTCTTCAATACGCCTTACGGCGACGAAATTCAGCCCGGCAAAGCGGCGTTCGAGAAGTACTACAAGACGATTGCACTGCCCGAAGCGATGAAAATCGCCAAAGCGATGAAGAACAAAGACGTTCTGGCGATGGTCCAGCAGGGCAAGATCCCCGAGGTCGTCGCACTGGTCGCTTATCTCGAGCGTCTGAAGTAAGGAGTCTGCGGTGACATTGACGGAAATGCAGGGGTATGCTTTTTTCTTCCTCACGGTCTTTTTGGTCGTGATCCTCTACGGCTACATCCTGCATCTCTACCGCAGCGAAAAAAAAGGTGAACGGGATTACGAGAAGTACGGGAAGATGGCACTCGACGACGAGCTGCACGATCGCCCCGTCGAAGCGAATCCCAAAGTAACGAACGAAAAGAAGGAGAGTTAAATGAATTCATTCATCGTCAAAGGACTGGTGCTCGCGGGCGTCCTGATCGTGGCGACGCTGGTCGTGATCAAGCAGATGCACATCGACTTGAGCGACCCGATCAACCTGATCACCTTCCTCGGAGCGATCGCGATCGCGGTCCTGACCTTCGGAGTCGGGGCCAAATATATGGCCCAGATGAAGACCGATACCGCCGGCGGAGAGCTCGCCGAAGAGAATTGGGACGGCATCGGCGAATACAAAAACGAACTGCCCGCCGGCTGGGCTTGGTCGTTCTTCGGTGTAATGGTTTGGGCTGTTTGGTATTTTCTCTGGGGATATCCGCTCAACGCCTACAGCCAGATCGGAGAATACAACAAAGAGGTCAAAGCCTACAACGCGAAATTCGAAAAGAAATTTGAGGCGGCTGCGAAAGATCCTGCGGTTCTGCGGGATATGGGTGAGTCGATCTTCCTTGTCCAGTGCGCCCCCTGCCACGGTGAGACTGGTGACGGCCTCTCCGGCAAGGCACAGGATTTCGAGCAGCGGATGAGCAAAAAGCAGGTATTGGCCGTACTCAAGAGCGGTCAGCATCAGCTGATGTATCCTCTCGGCGCAATGCCTGCGGGACTTGCTTCCGGTCAGCAGGCTGAAGAGGTCGCCGCCTACATCGCCGGCGGTATGAAGGGCAAAGCTCCCGCCGCATGGGCGACCTGCGCAGGTTGTCACGGACAGGACGGTACAGGCAACGGAGGCACGGCTCCCAACCTGAAGACTTACGACGAGACTCTGGTGCAGCATGTACTCAAGCATGGCAAGACCGGTGTCATCGGCCATATGCCCGCCTTCCCCGGCCGCTTCACTCCCATCCAGGAGAAAGCGCTGGCAGCTTATCTGCAGACACTGAAACAGTAAGGAGTGAACTATGGCATCTACTGAAAACACGAGCCGGAATATGTGGGGGATCAACGGGATCCTGGGCATGCTGATTGCGACGGCACTTCTGCTGAGCATCCTCGCCTTCCTCATCACTAGAGCGATCGGAATCGAGCGGGCTCAATCAACACATTACTACGATCCTGCTCCTCTCTGGAACAGCCTGGATAATGTCAAGATGATCAGCAAAGACAATGCGAAGTTCGCCTTCGTCGATGTCAAGCCTGAGAAAAAAGAAAGCAAGAAAGGGGAGACAAAATGATCAAGATTATGGATAAGGTGCTCGGATTTTTCATGCTGGGTCTTGCAATCCTGACACTCTGGGCCGTTTTGACTCCCAATCACCTCTACGTAGGCTGATCCAGCCATGCTTCACGCAGCAAGGGTCGCCTTGCTCGCGTTTCTTCTGAGTACTTTTTCACTCTCCGCCCACTACCTTCTCAACGATCATCTGATTTCACCCAAAGCGGGAGATGTCATCGAAAAAATAGGGACGGAACTGCAGCGCAAAACCGGGATCAACGCTTACGTTATCGCGAGCAACGATCGTTTGAAAAAGCGGGCGAATCTCTATGATTATGTAAAAAAATACTCGAAGAAACTGCGCGAGCCATGGATCGCCATCGTTTTTCTGCCCAACGACAAGCGGATCGGAATACTCGTATCCAACCCTGAGCTCAAAAATTATTATCGCGACGGGGAAGTGAAAAAATTCGCTATCGAGATACTCAGCAGTGCCGACAGCAACAGCCAACAGTCGAAATACGATGTGGCGATGGTGCAGGCTTATTCGGAATTGGCGGACGAGATAGCCGCGAAAAAGGGTGTAACGCTCAAGAACACCATCAAGAGTGAAGGGCATTGGTTCCTCACCCTCGTAAACTGGTTGGTCTATTTGGGAGCCGTTTTGGTTTTTTGGGTATATTTCGGCCGACCTCTATATCGAAGGATACGCTATGGCAAACAACAGTGATCGGGGCAAGTTCTGGCCCTATATGATTTTGGGCTTTCTCGCCATCGGGATTACTCTGGGATATTGGACCGTCAAACATGCCGTGGGCATGCCGGTCCACGAGTCCAACGAATATATGATGAAGTATCAGACGGCCGAAAAAAACGCCAACGAGATTATCGAAGCGCAGCAACGCTTCGACCGACGATATGACTTGAAACTGGAGGGGATGAAGCTCTCCGACTTCAAACCCATCCATCTCAAGCGCAAACCCGGCCCCATCGTCGCCCTCGGCCCGGTCAATACCGTCAGCTACAAAATGACCGACAAGGCGGGCAATCCGATAAACGATGCGAACGTGACTCTGCTCGTTACCCGTCCGCAGACGGCGGCCGACGATCAGATCTTCAAGAAAATCCCCGGCAAGAACGGCCTTTACACCGTCTCGAACCTCAAACTGAGCAAGCCGGGACGCTACATCCTGCGAGTCCGTGCCCAGAAGGGTGATGCGGTCAAATTCCAGGATACCGCCGGATACTACAAACCCGCGAAATAGGGCCCAAATACCCTGAGCATCCTATTCCAAATCGAGAAAAAAATCTTCCCCTCTGTAGGTTTGGCTCCGCCAAACGTCTCAGGGATCTCCAAGAAACTTCCACGCTTCTTTTATCCATAACTACAACATATACACACACCAATCGAAATCCGAAACAAAGAATGCGAAGATCGATTTTAAGTCGCTTTGGGCTACAATTTATCGCAATCCCATCACTCAAGGAGAACGAATGAAGAAGACGTTGTTGAAAATCAGTGCGGTCGCCGCTGCGGCGATGCTGCTCGCTTCGCCCGTGGCTGCAAAAAAGATCCGTTGGAAACTCGCGGAGACCTGGCCCTCCACACTGACTCCTCTGGCTTCCCCTCCGGCCAAACTGGCAGCCTGGATGAAAGAGATGAGCGGTGGGCAGTTCATCATCAAGGTTGAGGGCAAAGAGAAGCACAAAGCGCCTCTGGGAATCCTCGACATGGTCAAAGGCGGACAGTTCCAGATGGGCCACAGCGGCTCCTACTACTGGAAGGGCAAAGATATCAATACCGTCTGGTTCACCACCGTCCCCTTCGGGATGACCCCCTCCGAGCAGTATGCCTGGTTCTACTACGGCAACGGAATGAAATATATGCGGGAAGTCTACGACAAATTCGGTGTCTACAGCTTCCCCGGCGGCAACACCGGCAACCAGATGGGCGGTTGGTTCCGTAAGCCGATCAACAGCGTCGCCGACCTCAAAGGGCTCAAGATGCGGATCCCCGGCCTTGCCGGAGAAGTCATGGCCAAGCTGGGAGTCAACGTCACCAACATCCCCGCCGGCGAACTCTACACCTCTCTCGACCGCGGTACGATCGACGCTCTGGAGTGGGTCGGGCCCGGAATGGACATCAAAATGGGCTTCCACAAAGTCGCCAAATACTACTACACAGGATGGCATGAACCCGCCAGTGAAATGCAGTTTTTGGTCAACAAAAAAGCCTTCGACAAACTGCCCAAAAAATATCAGACCATGCTGGTCGTCGGGATGAAGGCCGCGGCGATGGATATGTACATCGAAAACTTCGCCGAGTCGGTCAACGCCTGGCAGAAGATGAAAAAAGAGTACCCCGATATCCAGGTCAAAACCTTCCCTCTGCCTGTCCTCAAAGCACTGAAGAAAGCCGCGGACGAAGTCTACGCCAAGTATTCGGCGCAGAATCCCAAATTCAAAGAGATTCATGACGACTATTTCGCTTACATGAAAAAAGCCCGCCCCTGGTCGATGATGAGCCAGTACTACTATCTTCAGATGAGCAAAGAGCTCGGGCTGGCCAAGTAACGATAAGCGCATAGGCGCTTATCGAGTTATTGGTGTATTGGTGTATTGGTAGATTGGGAGTGACGGTTTCGATGATACGATGCGCTGAAGAAGGTGCGGAATTGGAATTTTTCAGAAAATTCAATAACCAATATACCAATAGACCAATAACCCAATCCGAAGGATTGCCTTGCTGACCAAACTCGAAAAAATCACCGACAAGATCATCGACGGGGTCGGGTATCTCACCGGGATCCTGATGCTCTGGCTGATTCTCAATGTCGCCTGGGACGTGATGATGCGCTACGTCTTTCATGACAGTTCCATCGCGATGCAGGAGCTGGAGTGGCATACCTTTTCCGTCATTATGCTCTACGGGACAGGCTATGCCCTGCGGTACAACGCCCACGTGCGGGTCGATTTCCTCTACGATCGGATGAGCCCGAGCAAACAGGCGTGGATCAATATCCTCGGGACGATCTTTTTCCTCCTGCCGCTGGCGCTGCTGGTGATCTACGGCTCGTGGGATTTCGTGATGGATTCCTACACAACGCATGAGATCAGTGAAGACCCGGGCGGATTGACCCACCGCTGGATCATCAAAGCTCAGATCCCCCTGGCGTTTACCTTCCTGATCTTCTGCGCCTTCAACTTTATGCTGCACAACATCAATATCCTGCGGGGAGCCGAAGCGCCGCTTCCCGAGCCGGAAGAGGAGGTGATCGAATGATCGGCCTGATTATGTTCGGCGCGGCGCTGTTGCTGCTGATCATCGGTTATCCCGTCGCCTTCACTTTCGGGGCGGTCTCTCTCTATTTCGGGGCCCTGGCGGCGCTTTTCGAGCTGCTGCCCGACGGCGGAGTGACGATCGCCGACTGGTGGGACGAATTCCTCTCGATGTTTTCGATGATGCCTTTTCGTATCTATTCCATCATGACCAACAAAATTTTGATGGCCGTTCCTCTCTTTATCTTTATGGGGATCGTCCTGCAAAAGTCCCAGCTCGCCGAGCGCCTGCTGGAGAGTATGGGGACGCTTTTTGGCAAAGTCCGGGGCGGGCTGGCGATCTCTACGGTGCTCATCGGAGCGCTGCTGGCAGCGTCGACCGGCGTCGTGGGGGCCTCGGTCGTGGCGATGGGGGTCATCAGCCTGCCGATCATGCTGCGCCACGGCTACGACAAGCCCCTCTCCACGGGGACGATCTGTGCGGCGGGGACGCTGGGGCAGATCATCCCTCCCTCCATCGTCCTCATCGTCCTGGCCGACGTCTTCCAGCTTCCTGTCGGCGACCTCTTCAAAGCCGCCGTCTGGCCGGGCATGGCGCTGGTGGGCGTCTACATCCTCTACATCCTGATCGTCTCCTTCCTCAAGCCGGAGGTCGCTCCCGCTTTGGAAGCGGAGGAGGGGATGAAGTACGGCGCCAGCGTCAAAAAGGCACTCATCGCCATCATCCCGCCCCTGACGCTGATCGTTCTGGTCCTGGGCTCCATCTTCGCCGGGATCGCCACCCCGACCGAATCGGCGTCGCTGGGAGCGCTGGGTAGCCTGATCCTCGCCGCACTCTACGGCAAACTCGACTATCCGATGGTCCGCGACGCTTCTCTCGAGACCGTCAAGACAACCTCGATGGTCTTCGCGATCCTCGTCGGCGCGACGGCCTTCTCGATGGTCTTCATCTACAGCGGCGCCGACGAGATCGTCGATCAGTTCATGACGCATCTGCCGGGCGAAAAGTGGGGCTTTTTGATTCTCTCGATGCTCTTCATCATGTTCCTGGGCTTCTTCATCGACTTTTTCGAGATCTCCTACATCGTCGTACCGATCCTCCTGCCCATCGCCCAGAAGATCGGGATCGATCCGATGTGGTTCGCCATCCTCATCGCCCTGAACCTCCAAAGCTCCTTCCTCACCCCACCCTTCGGCTTCAGTCTCTTCTACCTCAAAGGAGTCGCCCCTCCCGAGGTCCGCACGACAGACATCTACCGCGGCGTCGTTCCTTTCATCATCCTCCAGATCCTGGTCCTCGCCAGCATCGTCCTCTTCCCGGGACTCTACGGCTTTCACGGATAGCCCTGAGATGCCGGAGTGCATCTTGTAATAAAGAACGAACAGCTTCGGCGTTGGGACTTGTCTACGTTGGCGAAAAAAAACGAAAAATATTCTATACTTCCGTCGATAATACGGTGAACGAAAACGCCAAAAAATCTCACAGAACCGAAAGGTAGATACTATGCAAAAACAGGTCGAAGATATTTTGAAAAGGATTCCCTATCCGGGATTTCCGAAAGGAATCGTGGAGTACGGTTTTGTCCGGGAAACGACGGTAGCGGAAGGAGGGACGAGGATTCTTCTGGAGATCCCCTCCACCTCCGAGCAGGTCGCCGAACAACTGCGCCTAGAGATCGACAAACGGCTGGAAGCCGCGGGAATCGCACTAGAGTCGCTGGAGATCCGCCAGCCTCCCAAACCCCGCCAGACCAGCTCCGACGGGCGCAACGCCCTGCCCAATGTCGCCAACTTCGTGATGGTCAGCTCCGGCAAAGGGGGCGTGGGCAAATCGACCACCACGGTCAACCTCGCCCTGGCCCTGGCGCAGCAGGGCAAACGCGTCGGCCTGCTCGATACCGACATCTACGGCCCCAACATCCCGCGGATGATGGGGATCGAAGGGGTGCAGCCGGTCTTTCTGGGCAACAAGATCAAGCCGATTCCCGCCCACGGCCTCAAGGTGATGAGTATGGGATCGCTCATCGCTCCCGATGCGTCGCTGATCTGGAAGGGGGCGATGGTGACCCAGGCGATCGAGCAGATGCTGGAGGATATCCAGTGGGGAGAGCTGGATGTGCTGATCTTCGATATGCCTCCGGGGACGGGAGATGCCCAGCTGGCTTTGGCCCAGAATGTGCCCATCACGGCGGGAGTCTGCGTCACGACGCCGCAAAAGATCGCACTGGATGATACGATTCGGGCCCTGGATATGTTCAGGCAGCTCCACATCCCCATCGCCGGGATCGTCGAAAATATGAGCGGTTTTATCTGCCCCGAAACGGGCAAAGAGTATCCGATCTTCGGCAAGGGAACCACTCCCGCTCTGGCGGAGCGCTACGAGACGCAGGTGTTGGCGGAGATCCCGCTGGAGCCGGCGGTGCGAGAGGGGGGCGATATGGGGATGCCCATCCTCACTCTCGCCCCCGAGTGCGAAACGAGCCGTCGCTACCTTCAGGCGGCGGATCGGCTCTGGGATGCGATGCAGGCGGTCAATGAGCAAGGCGGCGTCGACAACAGCGCCATCCAGCCGACGATTTTCTAAGGAGAGACCTCAGCCGGAGACGTTTGGTGGGGCCAAACCTACAGCGGCCAGACCGTGACGACGTCCCCCGCTTCGGCGCTGCCGTGCTCGGCGTCGATCATCGCCAGGGCGTCGCTTTGGGCGAGGGTCAGGAAGTTGGAGGTTTGTTGTGATCCCGCGCTTTTTGCGTAGAGCCGCCCCGCTTCGCTATGCAGGCGGACGCGCACGAAATCGATGCGTCCGGTTTTGGAGCGCAGCGGCTCTTCGGCAATCGCGGTGAGGGTGCGGTTCTCGTAGTCGCTCAACCCCGCCATTTTCCGAACCGAAGGCAGCAAAAAGGCCAGAGCGTTGACCATTAATGCCGCGGGGTAGCCCGGCAAGCCCAGAAAGCGCTGGCCCTCCCGTGTGCCGAAAATCAGCGGCCGTCCGGGGCGGATATTGGTATGGGTGAAATGGATCGTCAGCCCCAGCACTTCGGCGATGGTTTTGGTGAAGTCGTATTTGCCCTTCGAGGCGCCGCCGCTGCTAAGGAGAAGATCGTTTTCCCTCAGCGCCGCGTCAAAGAGGGGAATCATCCGCTCGGGCTCATCCTGCATGATGCCGTAGTAGCGAATCTCGGCATAGGGGGCCAGCAACCCTCTGAGGATGTAGTGGTTGCTGTTGCGCACTCCCGCACTCTCACGCTCCTCCCAGGGTTCGCGCACCTCGTCTCCCGTGACGACGATGCCGACGCGCACTTTCGGATAGACTCGCACTTGATAGTAACCGAGATTGGCCAGCAAGGCGACGGTTTTGGCATCCAGCATCGTGCCGGGGGCCAGGACCTCTTGGCCCTTGGTCACCTCATCCCCTTTGGGGTTGATGAGATCGCCCTTTTTGGGGGCTTTGAGGATGGTTACCCGATCGCCTTCGACCTTCACATCTTCGATCCGTACGGCGGTGTCGGCCCCTTCGGGCACCAGCGCGCCCGTCATCGTAAAGACCGCCTCTTGCGGCCCCACCGCGGGGGGTGTAGCGCCGCCTGCGCGGCTTTCGCCGATGATTTTGAGTGTGGCGGGATACTCTTTGATCGAATCAAACGCGAAAGTGTAGCCGTCGATGGCGCATTTGGCCGCTTCGGGGATATCGAAGCGCGCCGTGATACTTTGAGCCAGGATGCGCCCTTGTGCATTCTCCAGCGTGACTGTCTCGGGGATGCCGGACGTCACAGACTCCAACAGAGCCGCCTTGGCCTCTTCGTAGGTGCGGGTCATCGGATCTCCTTGATCGATTGCAGGAGTCCGCCGTGGGCACGGGCGAGGACCTCCTCCTTGCTCACCTTTTCGCCGATCAAAAAGCGTGGCAGCCAGAGATCGAAGGCCGTCCATTTGAAAAAGATCGCCGCCGCCGGCACCGCGGCGACGGGGGTGTCGCCGATCCAGCCCATCGTGAGCATATTGCCCGGCTGGATCGGGTTGCCGCGGATGAAATTTTCCACGCCGGCATCTCGCAGCGCTTTGTAGGTTACATCGTCCGGGTCGACGGAGGTGCCGCCTGTCAGGATCACCAGGTCGTATTTGGCGGCAAAGTCGACGATCTGATCGCGGATGCGCTCCTGATCGTCGGGCAGGATCACCTTCTCGGCGATCTCACACTGCAGTTCGGCCAGTTTGGGGCGGAGCTTGTCGTAGAATTTGTCCTTGATGCGCCCGTGGTAGACTTCGTTGCCGGTGATGATGAGGCCCGCTTTTTTGGGGGTGAAGGGGATCACTTTGATGATGCCCCCTTCGGCAATCTTCACCGCCTCTTCCACCTCTGTGCGCGGGGCGGTGAGCGAAATGATTCGCACCCCGGCCAGTTTGTCGCCGGGTGTGACTACGGTGTTGTTGTAGATCGTGGGGCAGGAGGGCTCACCCACGGAGTTGAAGGCAAAGAGGCGCTCTGCGTCGATCTTGCAGACCCCGTGAGCCGTGGCTTTGATGTCGATCTTGCCCTCTTTGGGTTCCGTACCCGCTTCGGTGTTTTCCCCCGCCAGCGCCTTGGCCAGCATCCTGGCGGCATCGTCTTCGTGGATCTCGTCGGCCCCCAGCTCAAAGACGTAGATGTGGTCTTTGCCTACATCTTTGAGTCGGGAGACATCCTCTTCGCGGATAATGTGCCCCTTTTTGAAAATGCGGCCCTTGAATCCTTTGTCAGGGTCGACCGCGGTGATGTCGTGCAGCAGAATCTCTCCCACCGCCTCTTCGACCGGAACGATTTTTGCCATCCGTTACTCCTTCTACTGATTAGTGGGGAGATTTTACGATTTTTCTTCTTTCAGGTAGTTCGCGATGAGCTCCTCGGCATTTTCTCCGTCTCTTTTTCTGACTTTGACTACTTCGATTCCGCTCAGTTCCAGGGCCTCTTTCATATTGGGGCCGACGGCCCGGCAGAGGATGACGTCGATGTCGTTGAAGTTGCTCAGGTCTTTGCGGTGGAGCTCCACCTCCTCGGGGGAGTAGGCTTCGACGGCTTCGCCGTGTCGGCCGCGATGCTCTCCGTGGCCGTGTCCGCCTCCGTGGCCGTGCCCTTTTCCGTGACCGGGGTGCTCCTCTTCGCGGTCGTGGCTGTGGGCGTGAAGATTGGGGCGGGTCTCGACAAAGACGCCCTCTTCGTAGACGGCGAAACGGGGCGCCCGCCCGACACGGGTGAAGACTCTCGTGCTCTCCGCTTCGATCGGTACGGCTATTTTCATACGAAATCCTTTCTGAACCCTTCTGCAAGAGAGGTTTCACTCGAGGGCGACAAAGGAGCGCTTGCCCCAAAGGGGTGCTCGCAGCCTCCATGGCTACGCTTCGCTCCGACCGTTTCGGTTCCGAAGCTACGAAGGACAAGCAGTTGTCCTTCGCTGACGCTTCTCATTAGCGACTGCCGGAGCTATCGAGTGAAACCGGATACTCTTCAGAAAAGTTTTTATAATAATGATTTGCAATATTGATTATAAAACTCTTTTCCCGATCTGTCAATCAATCATCTTTTCAAGCGAAAAGTTTTATAATCAGTTCAAAGCCGAAAACTGCGTGGATCGCAGAGACATACAAAGGCTCGTTTTCTCTCCAATCCTTTTGTATCCCGTCGGCCAATTTTCTTGATGAGGTGAAAAATGACGATCGACTGTTGTGATCTGGCCTGTCCCGAACCGGTGTTGCGAACCAAAAAGGCGCTGGAAGAGCTCCCGGAGGATTCGATTCTCGAAGTGCTGGTCAACAGTGCTTCTTCCGTTGCCAACGTTCGGCGTTTTGCCGAAAACCAGGGCTATGAGTGCCGCAGCGAGGAGAGAGAAGAGGGCAAAACCCTCCTGACGATCATCAAAGGCTTCGCTTGCGAAATCGCCGCCCCGGCGCCGGCGGAGGATCGGGAGCCCTTTTTGAACCGGACGCTCTTTGTCAAAGACGACAAAGTGGGCGAAGGGGAACTGGGGGGGATTCTGATGCAGGGCTTCCTCAAAGCGGCTTTGGAGTTCGATCGACTCCCTAAAAACATCGTTTTTGTCAACCGGGGGGTCTTTTTGACCACCGATTCGCAAAAACACGGCGAGATCATCGGGATTCTCAAAGAGCTGGAAAAACGCGGCGTCAAGATCTACAGTTGCGGTTTGTGTATGAACCATTTCGGCATCGCCCCCGAATCCCTCGCCGTGGGGGAGATCGGCAACGCCTACGACACGATGGATATGCTGCTGCATACCGACGTGACGGCCCTGTAAGAGAAAAGGAAAAACCATGAAAATTCTGATCGTTTTCAACCACCAACCCTACGACGGCAGCGATGTCGCCTACAACGGACTGCGCCTGGCCAAAAACCTCCACGAACGGGGAGAAGAGCTGCGGATCTTCCTGATGAACGACTCGGTCGATCTGGCCCGGGAGTGCAACCGCAAACCCGAAAACTACGACCACGATCTGGTGGCGATGCTCAAGGAGCTCTACCAAGCCGGCGTCGCCCTCAAAGTCTGCGGCACCTGCCAGGCCCGTTGCGGCCTTTTCAAAAACGAACCCTACTTCGCCCCCGAGATCAAAGGGACGATGAACGATCTGGCCGACTGGGTGCTGGAGAGTGACCGGATCTTGAGCTTTTAGGGCCGGTGATGAAAGAGCTCTACCGTCAGATCCCCAAAATCGACCGGCTCCTTGCCGAGGAGGTATTCAGCGGATGCAACACCGCCTTGTTGACCGAGGCGATCCGGCAGGAGATCGAGCTTCTGCGCGACGCCATCGGCCGAGGAGAGATGCAAGGCATCGACGAGGAACCCTTGAAAGCGGCGATCCTCCGGCGCTACGGGGAGATGAGCCGCCCTTCGCTGCGTCCCCTGGTCAACGCCACCGGGGTCATCATCCACACCAATCTGGGGCGCTCCCCCATCGACCCCGAGCTCTTCGAGGAGGCCCGCGCCGTCGCCACGGGGTACTGCAACCTCGAGTACGATCTGGAGGCGGGGCGCCGGGGGGACCGCTACACCCACACCGCCGGAGCGCTGCGAGAACTCCTGGGTTGCGAAGAGGCCCTGATCGTCAACAACAACGCCGCGGCGGTTTTCCTGATCCTCAACACCTTCGCCCAGGGCAAAGAGGCGATAGTCTCCCGGGGAGAGCTGGTGGAGATCGGCGGGAGTTTCCGCATCCCGGAGGTGATGGCGGCCAGCGGGGCGAAGCTGGTGGAGGTGGGGACCACCAACAAAACCCGCATCGCCGACTACGAAGCGGCGATCGGCGAGGAGACGGCGATGCTGATGAAAGTGCACAAATCCAACTACGCCATCGAAGGCTTCAGCGCCGAGGCGACGATGGAGGAGATCTCGGCCCTGGCGCGTGAACGGGGGGTGATCGACTATTACGATCTGGGAAGCGCCTATTTGCCGGAACTCCCCTGGGGGCTGGGGGCGGCGGAGCCCTCTTTGCCAAAGATTTTGCGCGATCCCCCATCGCTGCTCAGCTTTAGCGGCGACAAGCTCTTCGGCGGGGTGCAAGCAGGCATCATCCTGGGGCGCAAACCCCTCATCGACCGGCTCAAAAAGAATCAGATCCTGCGGATGTTCCGGGTCGACAAGGTGACGCTGGCGCTGCTGGAGCGGACGGTGCTGGCCTACCGCCGGGGGGAGACGGAGAAGATCCCCGTCCTGCGGATGCTCTTTGCCACGCCTGAGCAGCTGCGAAACCGGGCCGAGGCGCTGAGAAAACGCCTGTCGATCCCGGCGGAGATCCTGGATTCGCAGACCTACGTCGGCGGCGGCACGATGCCCAACCGGAAGATCCCCACTGTCGTCCTGGCGCTGGAGGGGGATCCTCAAACATTGGAAGCCGCCTTCCGGGCGCGCAGGATCATCGGACGGATCGAAAACGACTGTTTCGTGCTGGATATGCGGACGGTGGAGGAGAAGGATTTCGCTCAGATTGTCGAGGCGGCGGAGGAGATATTTGATGGTCATTAGTCATTGGAGAAAACGTGCTAAGTGCTACGTGCTAAGTGCTACGAGAAGTTGTGGCGCCGTTATTGGTGTATTGGTGTATCGGTGTATCGGGGCTGTTCTTCGTCGTTTGTCGTTCGTCGTTTGTCGTTTGAACAAAAGCGTTGCTAAGCAACGCAAACCGAAATTCTCCATTCTCCATTCTCCATTCTCCATTAAAAAACTACCCACTCATCTCTCAGGCGGTCCCGTATGAGAGACATTATTGTCGGCACCGCCGGTCACGTCGATCACGGCAAAACGGCACTCATCGAAGCGATGACGGGCTACAATGGGGACGAGATGGCCCAGGAGAAGGAGCGGGGGATTACCATCGATCTGAGCTTCTCCAATATGCGCCGGGAGGGGGTCAACGTCGCCTTCATCGACGTGCCGGGGCACGAGCGGCTCATCAAGACGATGGCTTCGGGGGCTTTCGGTTTCGACGCGGCGCTGCTGGTGGTGGCGGCGGACGAGGGGATCATGCCCCAGACCCGGGAGCATCTGGCGGTGCTGGATCTGCTGGGGGTGCGGCGTCTGGTGGTGGCGCTGAGCAAAAGCGATCGGGCCGATGCCGAGCAGATCGCAAGGAGGCAGGAGGAGATCCGTACCTTCCTGGGCGAAGAGTTCCCCGCGATGGAGTTGCAGGCTCTGGAGCCCACCTCGATCCACGATCCCGAGAGCATCGAGCGGCTTCGCCACATCCTTTTTTCCCTGCCGCCGCGGCTGATGGGGGACGCTCCCTTTTTCCGCTACTACATCGACCGGGTCTTCAGCCCCCGCGGGGTGGGGACGGTCGTCACCGGCACCGTACTGGCCGGGCGGGTTCGTAAAGGGGAGAAGCTCAACGTCGCGGAGCTGGGCAAACCGGTCACGGTGCGCAACATCCAGGTCCACGGCAAAGATCGCGAGGAGGCCTATACCCATCAGCGCGTCGCACTCAATCTCGACATCTCCCATACCAAGCTGCGCAAAGGGTATCTCCTGGCGAGCCGGGGCTATTTCCGGGGTTTCGATCGGATCGACGTTTCGGTGCGGCAACTGGGAGAGAAGGCGTTGCCCCACGGCAGTGAAGTGCTCTTCATCAGCGGGGCCAAGCGGGTGGAGGCCAAGATCCTCTACTACGCCGATTCCCGCTTCGCCGCCTTGCATCTGAGTGAAAAGGTCTACACCCGCTTCGGCGATCCCTATCTGTTGCTCGCTTCGGGCCGGGTGGCCGCCGGCGGAGAGATCCTGGTGCCCATCAGCGAGCCGATTCGCAAAAACCGCAAGCTTCCGCTGCTCAAGGCGCTGGGGCAGCGGGATTTTGAGACCGCCTTTTCTATCCTGCTGGCCAACCACCGGAGGGGCTTCGGGCTGATTGCCAGCCAGCAGCGCTTTGCGATGAATCACGACGAAGCGTTGGCCGTCGCCCGCCGGATCGCCGGGGCCTACGTGGACGAAGAGGGGCTGGTGCTCTATCCGCGAAAGGCCCTGCAGGAGGTCGAGTCGGCGATCCGCCGCATCTACGAAAACAACCCCAACGCGCTTCTTGCTCCCGCCTCGGTGGTGCTGCGGATCAAGTGGGCCAGCGAGAAGCTGGCGGCGGAGGTGATGGAGCGTCTGGGGAAAAGCGGCTTTTTGCGGCAGGCTGAGGGGCTTTGGCTGCGGGCCGACCGTGACCCCGCCGAGCTGATCGACGCGCTGCCCGAACAGCTCTACCGGATCCTGGAAGAGGAGGGGTTGACCCCCGAAGCCCCCTACGATCTCTACGACCGTCTCGACCTGGACCGCAAGCGGGGCGACGGAGCCCTCAAGACCCTCACCCGGGCAAAAAAGGTGGTCCGACTGGCCCACAACCTTTTCGTCACCGAAGCCAATCTCCGCCGGGCTCTGGCCCTGATGCGGGAGCTGATGGTCAAACACGGCTATCTCGATATCCGCCTCTTCAAAGCCGAGACGGGAATGAGCCGCAAATACTGCATCGCCTACCTGGAGTATCTGGACAAGCAGGGGGATGTGGGCCGCGAAGGAGAGCGGCGGATCCCGAAATATCCCGGCTGAAGGCAAGGGTAGGTTTGGCCCCGCCAAACGTCTCTGTCTACGATATTTACTTGGTGGGGTAATAAATTGGCAAGATCGCTATAATGCGGCTTATGATTTTTATAAACGATGAAGGGACCGGATGCAGGAGCTCTTTTATGTCGGCTTGATCTTTGTGCTGGGCGCCTTTATGAAATGGGTCAGCTACAAGTTCAAGCTGCTCAACGTGGTCGGGTATCTGATTTTAGGGTTTTTTATCGGTCCGCATATGCTCAACATCGTTCCTCAGTCTTTCATCGACAACAGCCATATCATCATCGACATCTCCCTCTCTCTGATCGCCGTACTGGTGGGGGCCAATCTCAAGTATGAGGTGCTTTGGAGCGTCTGGAAGCAGATCGCCGTCATCTCCATTTTTGAAGCGCTCTTTACCTTCGTATTGATGGGCAGCGTCCTTTACAGTATGTTTTATATGTTCGACTTCGGCCTCTCGACCCACTATCGTCTGGCGGTCTCCCTGCTCTTCGGGGCGCTGGCTTCGGCGACGGCCCCCGCGACGATACTGGCGGTCATTCACGAGCTCAAGGTCAAAAGCCGCTTCAGCGCCTTTTTGCTGGGGGTCGTCGCCGCGGACAACGCCATCACTCTCGTTCTTTTCAGTTTTGTCCTGATTGTCGCGGGAGTCAGTATGGAGACGACCACGCATGCTCTCGATCAGTATGTGCGGGTGATTCCCACGATTTTTTTCACCGTGGTCGTCGGGGCCGTCGGTGCGGCGATCTCGGAAGGGATCGATCGGGTCTTTCGCAACCACCGAAGCATCAAAACCACCTCAACGCTGGGGATGATCTTTATCGTCTACAGTGTGAGCGACTATTTCGGATTGGAGCCGCTGCTTGCCTCTTTGGCGATGGGGGTTGTCCTCTCCAACATTTCGACACGCGACTTCTATCTGGTCAAACGGGAGTTCGATTTCCACCTCAAAGACATTATCTTTATGCTCTTTTTTACCCTCTCGGCTATGCATCTGGATATCCGTTTCGTTCTGAGTATGCCGATGGTCGTGCTTACCTATATCCTCGTTCGTTTTGTCGGCAAGGTCTCCGGGGTCTGGATCGGCGGATGGGTGTCACACTCTTCCGATGAGGTGCGAAAATATCTGGGATTGGCGCTCTTTCCTCAGGCGGGCATCGCGATCGGGCTGGCGCTCTCGTTGCAGGAGCAAGCCGGTTTCGGGATTATGGCGCCGCTGATGCTCAATGTCATTATCGCCACTACGATGGTCCACGAACTTTTAGGCCCCTTTTTGACCAAATACGCTCTGGAGCGAAGCGGCAAATAGAGAGGAGCGCTCCATTGGGAGCGAGGGGAGAGAGTGTTGTGGGTTCGGTCCCGCCACACGTTACTGCTTTCGCTGCTGCAGGATCCAGCGGGAGATTCCTTCGAGCTGTCGGGGGCTCAAGCCTTTGTAGGCGCGCATAGGGGTATGGTATTTCGGCCAGGCTCCGCGGCTTCCTTCAGTGATGGCTTTTTCGATCTTTTTGAGGCCTTCCTCCTTGTTCTTCGCATATTTCCGGGCGATTTCATCGAAGCCGGGAGCGAGTCTGCCTCTGCCCTGGATGTGGCAGAGCCGGCAGTCCCGGGTCTCGAGGACCTGCTGCCAGGCGGGGAGGCGGGCGAGGCGGTTGCGCTCTTTCATCGCCGCCAGCATCGCCATCTGGTCGTAGCGGTCGTAGATCGCAGCGGCCACCGCCCGGGCCTGTACGGGGGTGATCTGCCCCTTGAGAGAGGGCATTACACCGTAGAGCTTGAGGCTGGCGGGATCACAGTAGGATTTTTTGCGGGAGGGGTGTATGACATAATCGGAAACAAAATCGATGAATTTCGCCCGCAGTGCCGAGGGGTCGTCGCTTTTCATCCGATCTTTGAGGTGGACGGTGACGGTATAGAGCGGAGGCGCCTTCTCGTCGTCGCTGGTTTTGGGGGGCATATCGAGATTGTGGCAGCGGGCACAGACCCGGTGGAGGAGTGCATCCACCTGGGCAGGGGAGGGGGCGGCTTCGTGATTTTTCTTTTCGCCGGAGCAGTTGTTGAGGCCGAGAAGGATGAAAATAAGGAGAGGAAGATATTTAATCATTTTATAGCCTTATGATATGAATAAGTTGATGAAATTATACTCCCCCGTTCAAACGAGAAGGCTGTAGAGCATCTTCGCCCCCAGCAGATAGAGGATCAGGGCCATCACTTTTTTGATCTGGCTCTGTCGGAGATGGAAATGCATCAGATAGTTGCCCAGATAGCCTCCGGCGATGGAGGCGGCGGCGATGCAAAGCAGCAGCACCCAATCCAGCGGTACATAGCTGGCGTAGGTAAAGAAAGAACCCAGGGCCGAAAAAGGAACGACGAAGCTGACGGCGACGGCCACTTTGCGGGGTTCGAAGCCCAGGAGGATCAGCAGGGGGATCAGCAGATTGCCCCCGCCCACCCCCAGGAGGCCCGCGACGAGTCCCACGCCGCTGCCGACGTCGAAGAGCAGCCCTTTGCGCGTCAGGTGGGTGATCGCCTTTTTTTTGCCGAACATCATCATCGTCGCGCTGTAGAAGAGCAGCAGCATAAAGAGCGTCTTGACGAGGGTTTCGTCGATGTAGCGGCTCAGCCACGCTCCCAACGGGGCAAAGAGGAGCATCCCGGCCGCCAGGGGCCAGACGAAAGCGTAGTCGACCGCCTTTCGGCGGACATTCATCACGCTGGAGGTGATGGTGGTGGTCGCCCCGGCGAAGAGCCCCACCGCTTTGGCGACGGTAAAATCGAGGCCGAGGAAGTGCAGCACAGGGATCAGGGCGATTCCTGACCCGGCCCCTCCCATCGAAAAGAGGGCCGAGAAGCCAAAGGCCAAAAAAGTATAGAGCAGATAGTCACCGGTCAAAAGGATTCCTTATCGGATAAATAAGGATATACTATAGAAAGTGGAGTAAAATTCTCCTGATTAAATGAGATGAAAAAGGAGTCAAAAATGAAAGAGATCACGATGGAGACCAAAGTTTCCGAATTGCTGAACGACTATCCGGGGATGAAAGAGACGCTCATCGCCATCAACCCCAAATTCAAAAAGCTCAACAATCCCGTTCTGCGCCGCACCCTGGCCAAGGTCGCCAGCGTCAAGCAGGCGGCGATCGTCGGGGGGATGGATCCCCTGGAGCTCCTCAACCGCCTGCGAGAATCGATCGGGCAGCCGCCGGTGGATGCGGCGGGAGAGATGCTCAAGGCGGAAGAAGCGCAGGAGAAACCCGCCTGGGTTGCAGGAGAGCCCCAAGCGACCCTGGATGCCAACGCCCTGCTGGATGCCCAGAAAAATCCCCTCGCCGAAGCCAACCTGGCCCTCAGAAAGATCGGCGAAGGGGAATTCATCGCCCTGCGCTCCGACTTCAAACCCGAGCCGCTCATCGAAGAGTTCAAAAAAGCGGGGCGAGAGGTCTACTGCGAGCAGAAGGGGGAGAATGAGTTCGTCACTTACGTGAGAAAACAGGGGGAGTGATTGAGGATTGAGGATTGAGAATGGAGAATTCCGGGATCATCCTCTTCTCTCGTTCCCACCATCTTGGTGGGAACGCATATTCCAAGGCAAGATCGACCGTCGATGTAGGTTTGACCGTGTCAAACGTCACAGGGGATGTGCTTGCGTATGTTTGAACATTTTTTGGAGATGTGGACCGGAATTAACCATTTGATCGTTTCTGAGTGATGAATCGTTATCGGGGACGTTTGGCGGGGCCAAACCTACCTGGTCTATCTTTACAAAAATAATGTATTTTGCTATAAGCATGTAAAGCATAAAAGAGGAGGGGTATGATGAAAAAAGCAGTGAATTTACGACTCGAAGAGCGAATCATCGTGCTGCTCAATGGCCTCAGTGAAGAGTTTCATACGACCAAGACTGAGATCGTAGAGAGAGCGATCGAGCGCTTTTCCAACGAAAGCAGGAAAAAGCACAACCGTCTGATGGATTTCGCCGGAAAACTCGGCGCAAAAGAGGCGGAGAATATGCTCGATGCGATCCGAAAGGACAAAAATTCAAAAGATTTCTCGCTGGATCTGTAATGGCGAAACTCCTTCTTGATAGCGATATTCTCATATATTTTTTGAAGGGGAAGCAAGAGATCGTCGAACAGTTCGTCAAGCATCCCCCGGACGATCTTTTGACTTCTCGTATCAACTATACCGAACTCCTTTACGGTGCGTACAACTCTACCCGTATAGAAAGAAATCTTCAAACGATCCTAGAATTTCTGGAAAATTTCGAGATTTTGGAGTTCGACAAAAGGGGTGCGGAGATCTTCGCTGTGGAAAAAGCCCGGTTGAAAAAGAGAGGTACGATCGTTGCCGATATGGATCTGATGATCGCGTCGATAGCGATCGCGAACGATATCGCTCTGGTGACGAACAATATCAAACATTTCGAGCGTATCAAAGATCTGAGATTGGTGCAATGGATCTGAATAGTGGAAAAGAGTTGAACGTTGAACATCGAGCAAAAAACTAACGACTAGCGACTAACGACCAAAGACTAAACCTGGCGAGAGGGTGGAGGAATCGAACCTCCCTCCGGACGGTCATCCGCCCGGACGATCGGGTTTGAAGCCCGCGGTGTCCACCAGGATCACATACCCCCCGTTTTTTGAATCGTCATTATACCTGATACGATTTTGTATTTGGGATAAAAAGGGTCAAAAAAGAAAAAGCGCTTCCGGGACTCTTCCCGGTCGCCTGAAGAGAAGTTGACAAACTTCCGTATGAGCGGACCCCGCTCCTATTTGTCAACTTATCAGGCGGGTATGGCGCCGCTGTCGTTGGAGTAGTGCTCCAGATATTCGTAGACATCCTGAGCGTATTTTTTGCTTGGAATCGGAGGAAGTTTGCCCATTTTGGGGCAGAGTTTCTGGATCTCCGCTTCCATTTTGCCCTCTTTGTAGAGTTTGGCCCACTCTTCGAGACTGTGTGCCATCGCGATGCGGGCCGTGGGGATCTGGCATCCGCCGGCACGCATGATCAGTTTGTTGAGAATCTTCTCTCCTTTGCTGGGGTCCGCCGATCCGGCCGCGCTAAAGAGCGCGAGGCCGAAGGCGACTGCCAGCAGGAGGCGTGAGAGTTGTTTCATCGTGGTTTTTCTCCTTTCAGTGCTCGGTGTCGGCATCGAGATTGAACAGTTTGGTTCCAATGTAATAGAGCAGGATACAGATGCCCAGGCCGCCCAGAGAGATCATAATCTCGGTGGCGCTGGGAGCGTAGTGGACCCACTCGGGCGGCAGTTGATATTCACGAACTTTCATCATCTGCAGGGGTTTGAGCTGGGTGTCGTGGACCAGGTCGTAGCGCATAAAGAAGATACCGACCATACCGATCAGAGACCCCCAGAACATTCCCGTGACATTCTGGCCTTTGCTCTTGAGGATGATGAGGAAGGGGATCAGCATTCCGAGGAGGACTTCCGCCCAGAACGGCCAGGTGGTCAGGATGTGCTCGGCGACGTCGGAACGGCCGGGAACACCCCCGTAGATGGCGGTCATCATTTTCCAGGTTTCGAAGAACATCAAGATCGCAAGCAGGAGGCCTTGGATCTTGGCCAGTCCGACCAGCATCTTGCGGATGTTATCGGGGAACTTCAGCCGATATCGGAATCCCATCATAATGAACGCGAGATAGATCCCGGTGATGAAAGCGGTCAGGATGAAGTAGGTCGGATAGAAGACCCCCTGGGAGATGAGCCGGGTGTTGAGGAAGCCGAAGACCCCTCCGAGGTTGGAGTGGGCCGCCAGACCGACCAGCAGGCCGATGAGGCCGAAGATCTTGGCCCGTCTCATATCGTGCTTGAGCAAGAAGACGAATTCGATGATCATAAAGGTCAGATAGAGCCCGTAGAGGGTTCCCATCCACCAGATCGCCGAGCGCAGGCCCGGAGTGAGGACGTTCCAGATCATCATCCGGATCGGGTGGCCGATCTCGAAGGCGATGACGGCGAATCCCGAGAGGATCGTGACGATCGATCCGAAGATCGCCCGTTTGGAGATCACTTCGTAATCCTTGAAGCCGAAGACATCCCCCAGGGAGCCGACGATACACAATCCCGTCGAGCTGACGACGAAGAAGATGTAGACGGCGATCAGCAGCCCCCAGGGGTGCTCCCGGGTGACGCCGTAGGCTTCGTGGCCGTGGATCAGGTAGTTGCCGACCCCGATGACGAAGAAGGCCAAAAAAAGCACCGTCAGCAGCGCGATGAAGTTGTTCACCGGTGTTTTGGGATAGTTAAGCAGATCCCTCAGCGTGATTTTGTTGTGAGGAATGGTCGCCAGGAACGCTTTCACTTTGGCGACGATCCCTTCGTTCGTTACAGCTTCAGCCATCACAGCCTCCTTATGTTAGGTAGAAGAGTTTGGGCTCGGTGCCCAGATTCGCTTTGAGACTGAAGTGGTCCCGGGTCTTGAGCAGGATGCTGATCTCACTCTCGGGATCATCCAGGTCCCCGAAGGTCCTCACCTTGGTCGGGCAGGTATTCTGACAGGCGGTCGTCGTCAGCCCACGGGCCAGACGGGTGTCGGAGCAGAAGGTACATTTGTCGACCGTCACCGTCCGATCGTCCACGTAGCGGGCATCGTAGGGGCAGGCGTTCATGCAGTAGCTGCAGAGGATGCACTTGTCGCTGTCGACCCGGACGACGCCGTTCTCGTCGTAATAGGTGGCGTGGGTGGGGCAGACCTCCTCGCAGGGGGCGTTGTCGCACTGCTGGCACTGACTGGGCAGGAAACTGCTGGAGCTGATGCTCAGATTGGGCCAGACGCCTTCGATCTCGTTGACTCCGACCCAGATGCGGTGTTTGTCGGCCCCGAGGAGGACACCGTTCTCCTCTTTACAGGCCACCTCGCAGGCCTTGCAGTTGATGCAGTTTTTATAATCCAAAGCCATTCCGTAACGTGCCATGATCACACCTTCCTTATTTCGACGTTTGTGCTGTGCATGACCGCGGCGCCGAAGACCGGCTCGATGTCATCTTTGAGGATCGCCGCGTCGTTGGCTCCGTTGCCGTAGGCCAGCTCCAAGCCCTTGCTTTCGCTGCCGAAGCCGTGGAGCATGAAGACCTGGTTGGGAGCGATCTTTTCCGTAGGATAGGCCATCAGCCTGCCTTTGCCGACTTCGCTCTTGATTTCGACCATGTCACCGAACTCGATGCCCATCTTTTTGGCGACGCCTTTGTTGATCCAGAGGTAGTTGGTGGGGATCAGGTCTCGCAACATGGCGTTGTTGGTCGTGCCGCTCTGGGTGAACTGGGCGTGGCGGCCGGTGATGACGCGGAATTTGCCCTCCGGTACGCTGAACTTCCACTCGTCGTGCCAGGTCGGCATGGGATCGATCCCCCGGGTCGCGAGATGATCGTATTTGCAGATGACGCGTTTTTTGTCGCCCATCGTGGAGTAGAATCTCCGGTTTTTCGGATAGTACTGGAACTCGTTGGGGTTGAGCTGCTTGTGGTACTCCTCCATATGGGGGTAGTAGACCCCTTTTTCGTCGAGGATCTCCCACGCTTTGGGGCCGAAGGCTTTCTCCACGATCTCTTTGTTCTTTTCGTGGACCGGCTTTTCCCAGGCGTCGGCCAGATTCCAGCCGTCCTCTTTGAAGACCTTCTTCTCCCCGCGCAGTTTGATCTGCTCCTGGAGATCTTTGTCGTACTTTTTGCTGATCTCGAAGAGGGGCTTGGCCAGCTTTTCCGCCAGCTCTTTGTAGATCACTTCGGGCTCTTTGGTCTCGTAGAGCGGTTTGATGGCCGCTTTGCGCTGGACGATGGCCGGCTCGAGGAAACCGTAGGATTTCACCGGAGAAGTCCGCTCCAGATAGCTCGCCTCGGGGAGGATGACGTCGGCGAACATCGCCGTATCGCTGGGCAGGATGTCGATCATGACATTCAGATCCATTTTTTCGAGGAATTTGCGGGTTTTGGCCGTGTTGGGGACGCTCATCATCGGATTGTGCTTGCGCATAAACATCACCCGGACAGGGTAGGGGTTTTTCCCCTCCAGGATCATATTTCTAAAGACGATCCAGGAGCCCGACTTGAGGGTCGGGAAGGCGATCCCCTCGGTGTCGAAGCGCGGCTTGGCCTGGGCGTAGATGGGGGCGTTGACGTATTCGGGCGGCAGCATGATGGGGTTGCCGTAGATGTAGCCGCCTTTTTTGTCGATGTTGCCGCTGAGTGCCTGGAAGATCGCCATGGCCCGGCGCAGCTGATAGTCGTTGGGGCTGAAGATGGAGCGGCGGCCCGGATAGTAGACGGGTGCCTCCGCGTTCATAAACTCCCGGGCGATGGTGTAGATATCCTCGGCTTTGATGCCGCAGATCGGTTCGGCCCATTCGGGGGTATATTTGTGGGAGAGGATGTGCTGCTTGTACTCTTCGTACCCGACGCCGTACTTTTTCATAAAGGCTTCGTTCTGGAGATTTTCGTTGAAGACGACCCAGGTCAGAGCCAGGACGAAAGCCAGGTCGGTGCCGGGGTTGACCGGCAGCCATTTGTCGGCTTTGGCGGCGGTGTTGGTGAAGCGGGGGTCGATGCAGACGGTTTTGATGCCCCGGCCCTTGGTCCGCTTGAACATATCCATCGTATCGGGGGTGATGATCGCTTCGGCCCGGTTGGCGCCGGAGATGATCAGATAGTCGGAGTGTTCGAAATCGATCTCGGGGTAGACCCCCAGGGTGGCGAAGAAGCCGCCGCCGGCGGTCTCGAGGCAGATGCTCACTTCGTCGACGTAGTTGGGGCTGCCCAGTTTCTGGCCGACCAGAGTCTCGAAGCCCTCCTTGGAGAGCCCTTCGCCGTTGCAGTAGCCGATCGTGGAGCGGTTGTCCTTCTCTTCGTCGAGGATCTGCTTGAGCCCCTTGAAGAGTTTGGTCCCGTTGAGGATGGCGTCGTAGGCCTCTTCCCAGCTGACCCGCTTGTATTTGCCCGATCCGCGTTTGCCGATACGGACCATGGGATACTTCAGCCGGTCGGGGTCGTAGGCGGTCTGGATCCCCGCGTTGCCCCGGGGGCAGAGCATATTCCGGGATTTGGGAAAATAGGGATTGGGATCGAGTTTGGTGATGATTCCGTTTTCGACCCGGGCGAATCCCGCACATTTGTTGACACACATACCGCAGAGAAAAGGGATCTCTTCGGCTTTGCCGGTTCCGGTCTTGGTCGTGACGGTTTTGGGCACCCGGGGAGAAGCGCTGGTGGCTTTCTCCTCCTCCGAGAACAGAGCCGTCGTCCCCGCCATCGTTCCACCGACGACGGTCAGGGCGACACTTCCTTGCAGAAACCTGCGTCTGGAAATTTCTACTTCCATCTGCCATTGCTCCTTCGCTTTGGATTAATCTTACAAAGTGGAGTAAAATACTCTTATTTATAAGTTTGCATTATATATTACATCGTAAAGTCTTATTGTAAGTTGTTTTTTGTCAATAAAAAGGGAAAAAATGACGAAAAATAGTTAAAAATCAATTTTTCTATCATCAGATATAAGTAGTTCGAAATTCTGTATTTCTATATTTAAAGAATATTTAATAAAAAAATAAGATTTTTTTTAGGATCGTCGACGTTTTCAGGCAACTTGCTTGGCCGCTGATGAACGTTGCCTGGAATGGTAAGCTAATAAAGGGGAGAGTTTGGATTGACAAGCAGCCAGGCACAGAAGGCAAATACAATGGCGGCAACGGTACGTTTGACAATGATTCCAATCTGATTGCCGATCTGGCAGGAACTGCATTGTCGGTATTTCCGTGCTTCGTATTGGGCGTAGAAGAAATAGGCGATCATCAGAACGATGACGAAAGGAAAAGCGAACTTGTCGAAGGCGTAGATCCTGGCTACCGTCTCCTGAGACCAGTGGAAAAGTTTCGCCGCCAAAGGTGTCAGGAGGGAGAGGCCCATCAAAAAGATGATCTTGTCGGTGAAGCTGGTGATATAGTCTTTGCGGCTGAAAGTGGGGCAGACATCTCCGGTCATCGGCATAAGCCCTTTGCCCGCGAGCGCTTCGAGGACTTTCTCCCGATAGTTTTTATCCACTCGATCCAATGGAGTGGCTCCGGCAAGGAAGTCCATCTGCTGCTGGATCAGGGCGGCCAGTTCCCGATCTTCGATTTTGATGCTATGCGGTTTGCCGTTGCGGTCTTCGTAGAGGAGGCTGATCTTTTCGTAGCGGGGGACGGTCAGTTCGATATCAGGGTAGTAGGAGGTGGTTTCTTTGTGCTCGAAGCGCCCCTCTTTTTTAAGGATACGGGGATTGATCAGTTCCCAGTAGCTGCCGTCCTCTCTTTTGATAACGACAATATTGAAGGGATGTGCGACCTGCATCGCGCTCAGGGCATTGAGGCCGTTAGCTTCCATCGTCTCCTCGATATCGCCGAGAAGCCTGGGGAGGCTTTCGTCTTTGAAATCCCGTACGTCGGCACAGGAGAGGATACGGTCATCGGGATAGACAACGAGCTCTTTGACCATAATAAACCCTTTTAGGAAATACTTTTGTGATCGATCTCCCAAAAGAAGATGGATGACAAAAATATTTATGAAAAATACTTGTGAATCGGGGGATCGAAAGCCCAAGGAGGGCTCTCGGAGGTGAATTAACCGTGGCTCTTTCTGACGACCAGGATCATCTTGACGTTGATGATAAGAAAACGGATGAACTGCCAGATCAGGCAGGTCCGAAAAAATTTGACCATCGGAGTGGGTACCATTGTCTCGAAACTGGGCTCGTAAGCCTGTACGTGTTTAGTAATAGAATGATCGACACTTGCCATATTCTCTCCTTTGCTCTTTTAATTATTCAGGAATCAGGGTCCAGCCCGGATTCAGCTTGGCTTTATAGATAAACAGGTGATGCAGGATATGCTTGATCCAGTGTCCAGCCAGACCGATCTCACCGAAGGTGTAGTCGAGGTCACGTCCGATGCCGGGATACTTGTCGAAATCGGGGACGACAGGATAAACGGTCAGAGCCGCAGCAATTCCATTCGTCAGACTTTTCCCTGCCGAGGCGACACAGGCAGCACCCATTTCCGCCATAGAGGCTTCGTGCAGATGCGCGGCACTGCCTTCTTTGATGAGGTCGCAGACACTGTGGGCGACGGCTTTACCGATGATTCCGGAGGGCATTCCTGTTCTCGGGGGCGTGGGGTTGATGGGGGTGCCTTTGGGGCTCTTCATCGGCTTGGAGATCAGGTGCGGGGGAGCGAAGGCGATACCGGCTGCAAAGATGTTCTTGTAGGTCGGGTTCTGGTAGGTGCGGGGCCAGTCGCTCGCCTTCCACTCTTCGTAGGGCTTGGGGGTGTAGTCGGCATCGACTTTGAGGAAGCCGTTGGGAGCGAAGATCGTGTCGGTGATGTCGCTGCCGTCTTTACCGTAAGCTTTGAGGCCCACACCGGCGAAGGGAGGAATCAGCATTGCGAAGTCGAACTCCATCTCCCCCTCGGTACCGTCGAGCTGCTCGTAGTGGAGCTTGCCCTCTTCGACTTTGCTGACGTGGGCACCGATGGTCCAGTCGATTCCCCGCTCTACATAGAGAGATTCGGCAAAGATTTTGGAGCTGGCAGCGTATCCTCCGCGCTTGATGTGCAGACCTCCGATTCCGAAGTCACCGAGGAAAGATTCGTTGGAAATCCACTCGATGTCAATATTGTCACGAACACCTGCTTTTCGGGCTTCGAAGTCGATGTTGAAGATGTATTCGAAAGCGGCCCCCTGGCAGGTACACATTCCGTGTCCGGTTCCGACGACGATCTTCTGCTTCTGGCCCTGCTTGGCTTTTTCGAAAACCTTGCGCAGTTCGTTGTTGGCGTGAACGGCGTGGTCGGCGGTACAGACGGAGACGGTATTGGGCCCGAGCTGGCCGTTGCCGTCACCAAGGCCGGGAGTGGCGTCAAAGTTGAGTTTGGGGCCGGTGGCGTTGATGAGGTAGTCGTAGGTGATCTCCTCGGTCTGACCCTCTTTGCCCTGGCCGGTGTACTCGATGGTGATGTAGGGAGTGTCGCTCTCCTCTTTACCCTCGGGATGGATAGAGACCGCCTTGGCCTGGCGGTAATCGATCCCCGCTTTGGCGTAGACAGGGGCGAGGGGGAAGACGACCTCTTCCTTTTTCATTTCGCCGACACCCACCCAGATGTTGGAGGGGATCCAGTTCCAGTTTGCGTTGGGGGTGACGACGACGACTTCGTGCTCGTTGCCGAGCCAGTGTTTGGCGAAGGTGGCCGCGGTATGTCCGGAAACACCGCCGCCCATAACTACTACTCTAGCCATGCCTATCCTTTCGAATGATTTTTGATTGAGCTTCATTCTACGCAAAACGCCATTAAAGCCAAATTAAAAGATGAAAAGAATTTACAAGTATTATAAATCTTAAAACAAGTTATAACATTGACTGATAATATACTCTCCTGTTTCGATTCTATGCTAAAATCCTCCGAACTTTCGATGGCAGAAAAGGAGTGGGAATGCGAAGAATTTTTGTCCTTGTCACACTCTTCGTCCTCCTGCTCCAGGCAGAGCCGGGGGATTTCCAGCGGGCGATGTCCTCCTCCCCGACCCGGATCAATCCGCTGCTTGCGACCGACAGCGCCAGCGGCGAGATCGCCGCCTGGATCTTCAACGGGCTGCTCAAATTCGACCGCAACGGAAGCATCGTCCCCGATCTGGCCGAATCCTGGCGCTTCGAAGACAACCGCACCCTGCGTTTCACGCTGCGCCCGAACGTACGCTGGCAAGACGGCGAACCCTTCACGGCGGAGGATGTGAAATTCACCTACGACTGGCTGATGTCGGACAAAGTCGTCACCCCCTACAAGAGCGATTTCAAGTACGTCGACCGGGTGGAGGTCCTCGACAACCGCACCGTGCGCGTCCACTACCGCCAACCCTACTTCAAAGCCCTCTCGATCTGGATGACCGGCTTGATCCCCAAGCACCTCTGGGCCAAAGAGAAAGACCCGATGCGCAGCCCTCTCAACAAACTGCCCGTCGGGACCGGCCCCTACCGGATGACCAAGCCGTTCGGCATCAACGAACGCATCGTCCTCGTCGCGAACGACCGTTACTACGAGCATCCCCCGTTCATCCGGCGGCAGATCTATCATTATATAGGCGATCCCTCCACGCAGTTTATGATGCTCAAAGCGGGCAAGCTGGACATCGGAGGCCTCAGCCCCATCCAGCTCGAACGTCAGGTGGACGCAAATTTCCGTCGGCACTACCGGATCTACGAACAGCCCTCCCATAGCTATACCTATCTGGGCTTCAACCTGCGGGATCCGAAGTTCAAAGACCCGGGGGTGCGTCGGGCCCTCTCTTTGGCCGTCGACCGCAAAGAGATCATCGATTTGCTCTTTTTCTCCCACGGCCGCCCCTGCTACGGCCCCTTTATGCCCGGGAGCACCGTCTACCCCAAGGCGTTCACACCGGAAAAATACGACCCCGCACGGGCGAAAAAACTGCTCGCGGAAGCGGGCTACGACGCGAAACACCCCCTGCGCTTCACTCTCGTGACCAACACCGGCAACGAAACCCGCATCAATGCCGCCCAGATCATCCAGCAGCAGCTTCTGCGCATCGGCGTGCGGATGAAGATCCGGACGATGGAGTGGCAAGCCTTTCTCAATACGGTCGTCTTTCCCCGCAATTTCGAAGCGGTGCTTCTGGGCTGGAGCCTCTCTCTGATCCCCGACGCCTACCCCATCTGGCACAGCGACGGCGACAAAAAGGGAGGCTTCAACTTCGTCGGCTACCACAACCCCGAAGTGGACCGCCTCATCAAAGAGAGCGAACGCCTCGTAGACCCCGAAGCCTTCGCCGCCCGGTACCGGAAAATCTTCAAGCTGATCGTCGCCGACCACCCCTACATCTTCCTCTACATCCCCGACTCCATCACCGCCGTCAGCCGGCGCATCGAAGGAGTCAGCCCCTCGATCATCGGAATCGAGCATAACTTTATTGATTGGAAAATCAAGGATTGATTTTCCAGGTTATTGGTGTATTAGTTATTGGTGTATTGGGGAATAGTATTTACTTGGCACGGTAATAAAAAGAAAGGAAAACAATGAATAAAGATCCCAATAACCAATACACCAATACACCAATAACCATATTGTTCGACCTCGACGGCACGCTCATCGACTCCACGGAGGCAATCCTGGAGAGTTTCGCACAGACCTTCGAGCTGCTGGGCGGGGAGGTGCCGGAGGCGGGGAGAATCAAGGAGCAGATCGGCTATCCGCTGGCCGATATGTACCGCAACCTCGGGATCGAAGAAGAAAAGGTCGAGGAGTATGTGCACGCCTACAAGGAGCACTATCGGCAGATCCATACCCGCAAGACGGTGCTGCTGCCGGGGGCGAAAGAGGCGGTGGAGAGGGCCGCGGCCTTCGCTCGACTGGGGATCGTGACGACCAAGACCGGCCGCTACTCCCGGGAGTTGCTCGAGCATTTCGGCCTGATGAGGTATTTCGACGTGCTCGTCGGCAGCGAGGATGTGCGTCGGCACAAGCCCCATCCCGAGCCGATCCTTCAAGCTCTGGAGCGGATGGGGGCTTCGAAGGAGGGTGCCTGGATGATCGGCGATACCTGCTTGGATATCCGAGCGGCCCAGGCGGCGGGAGTAGAGCCGCTGGGACTCAGCTGCGGCTACGCAGAAGAGAGGGCGCTGCGGGCGTGCGGAGCCCGATGCTTTCCCGATCCGCTCACTGCCGTCGAAAAGATCCGCTCAGCCACAGTAGACGCCTGATTTCAAGGCGCCTTTAAGTTCAGAACATTACAATAGGTCGATTTCCAATATCGAGGAGGTACTATGATCGAGATACGTTGGCACTCCCGTGCCGGACAGGGGGCCGTCACCGGCGCCAAGGGACTCGGAGACGTCGTCTCCACCACCGGCAAAGAAGTACAGGCATTCGCGCTCTACGGTTCGGCGAAGCGCGGAGCGGCGATGCGAGCCTACAACCGCATCGACGACGAGCCCATCATCAACCACGAAAAATTTATGCTGCCCGACTACGTCCTGGTCATCGACCCGGCGTTGGCGTTTACCGACAGGATCACCGAAAACGACAAAGATACCACCCAGTACATCATCACGACGCATTTGAGCAAGGATGAGTTGGTGGCCCAGATCCCCGAGCTTCAGGACAAAAAAGATCGCGTCCACGTCGTCGACTGCATTCAGATCTCCCTCGACGAGATCGGCCGTGCTATCCCCAACGCTCCGATGCTCGGCGCGCTGGTCAAAGTCTCGGGAATGTTCGAACTGGACTACTTCCTCGACGCGATGAAACGTGTCCTGGCCAAGTTTCCCCAAAAGATCATCGACGGCAACATGCGGGCGATCACCCGCGCCTACAACGAAGTGAAGTAAGAAAGGATCGATATGAAAGGTGTATTGGCAACCGACAAACGCGGAGTCCGGGAACTGGGAGCCGAGGATCTCGTCGGATGGGATGAAGTGACCCAGGGGGTCGTGCTCAACTCTTTCGACCTTGAAGTGGAGAACCCCGCGTTCTCACGCCCCGAAGAGCGTCCCTACAGCGATTTCAACAGTTACACGGCGACCGTCGCCTCCTGGCGGGTCATCAAGCCGGTCTACAACCGGGACATCTGCATCGACTGCCAGAACTGCTGGGTCTGGTGCCCCGATACCTCCATCATCTCCCGCGACAAGCAGATGCTGGGGATCGACTACGACCACTGCAAAGGGTGCGGCGTCTGCGTGGAAGTCTGCCCCACCAACCCCAAGTCCCTGTTGATGTTCGCCGAGGCGGAAGATCAAGAAGCGGCTCTGGCCAAGTGGCCCGAGAAGAAAAAGAAAGAGAAGAAGTAAAGGATCGTCATGGCTGAAAAAATGGAATTGCAAGAAGTCGAAGTCTGGGACGGCAACTACGCCGCCGCCCAGGCGCTGCGACAGGCTCAGGTGGACGTCGTCGCCGCCTACCCCATCACCCCCTCGACGCCGATCGTCGAAACCTACGGAGCCTTCGTGGCCAACGGATACGTCGACGGTGAATTTGTCATGGTCGAGTCCGAACATGCGGCGATGTCCGGATGCGTCGGTGCGGCAGCCGCCGGTGGGCGGGTCGCGACCGCGACGAGCTCCCAGGGCTTTATGCTGATGATCGAAGTGCTCTATCAGGCCTCCGGGATGCGTCTGCCGATCGTGCTCAACGTCGTCAACCGCGCCATCGCCTCGCCTCTGAATGTCCGCGGTGATCACGGCGATATGTACGCAGGTCGTGACAGCGGCTGGGTCCAGCTCGACGCCTTCAACGCCCAGGAGGCTTACGACCTCAACCTCTGCGCCTTCAAAATCGGTGAAGACATCAACGTCCGCCTTCCGGTGATGGTGCATCAGGACGGTTTCGTCACCTCCCACACGGCGCAAAACATCCATCCTCTGAGTGACGACGAAGCCTACGCTTTCATCGGCGACTACAAGCCCGTCGATGAGATGCTCGACTTCTCCAAGCCCGTCACCTA
>JALWNT010000030.1 GCA_027080995.1 Campylobacteraceae bacterium
TCCCCACCCATATCGCCTCCCACCGAAGCAGTACTCTTTATGGAATGATGATGCTCTCGGCCCTTCTTGCGGCACTTTTCACTCTCGTAGGTCTTTGGCTCAGCTACCGCTACGATCTTACCTCCGGCGCCTGCATCATTCTGGCTGCTGCCGCGGGATTGGTTTTGGAGAGTCTATGGAGGTTGGGCCAAAAAGCATAACTCGCTTCGATATCTTGGCTTCCATCGCTATTGAGGGAGATAGATTCAATCAGCATGACCAAGCTTTGGAGGTGATCACATTAGAGAATCTGATCCAATTCTGCTTGGAGTTTTTGCATATCTTTAAGAGCGATTTTTCGTCGACCCGCTTCGAGGATGCCTTCCTTTTTGAGCTGTTTTATATGACGATCGACGACATGGCGGACCGTCCCGATCAACTTCGCAATTTCAGCATGAGATAGCCCCTCGAGCATATTGCGCCCTTTTTCTCCTCTTTCCAAATTCCGGACAATGAGTTTGAGCAGACGTTCGCGCGTATCCAGGAGTGTCAAATCGGTCGCCAACTCCTCCACATGACGAATCTGGGCCGCGACGTATTTGAGAATAATCTCTCCAAACATGGGATACTTGTACATCCACTCACGGACTTTGGAGATCGGAAGGCGAAGCGCTTCACCGGCTTCCAATACTTCACTCATCAGTTCGTGGGGTTTTCCGTCAAGGAGAACGACGGTATCGTACATATCTCCTCTTCCCATCAGATAGACCGTCTGTTCTTTGCCGCTATCGAGGCTCATTTGAAAAAATTTGATCTTTCCACTTAGAAAAATAAAAAAATGTTTCAGTGTTTCGTCGTAATCGAACGGTGATTCATTCCGAGAAAACTTCACGACTTTACCGCTGCTTTCTATTTCCTGACGCAAGCCTTCTCCGATTCGATTGAAACTTTCGAGTTGAAACTTCAAAACCTACCCTTTCGACATCGAGAGAATTTCGTCAATTTTCGTCTCGGGACGTGCAACAACCGCTTTGTCACCGTAAAGGACAATGGGACGTTCGATCAAACGGGGATGCTCCGCCATCGCTTCGATAAGCTTTTCATCATCTTCGACATTTTTAAGGCCCAATTCACGGTAGAGTTTCTCTTTACTACGCATCAATTCCCGGGGTGAAATTCCAAGTTTTTTCAGGACTTCTCGAAGTTCCTCTTTGCTCGGAACATCCTCCAGATAACGGCGGACGGTGTATCTCACTCCTTTCTCATCGAGATATTTGATCGCGTTTCGTGATTTGCTACATCTCGGATTGTGCCAAACGACTAGACTCTCGTTCTCTTTCATTCCTGCTCCTTTTTATATGTATCGTCTTTGGCGATCTGAAAACGATCGATGATTTTAACGAAAAAACTCCCCATAAAGAACAATTGCCCAGATCATTACCACCAGGCAGAAAGCCAGAAAAACCCCGAAAGCTCCGATATCCTTCGCCTGACCGGCCAGAGGATGATGTTCCTGCGTCACCAGATCCACGACCCGCTCGATGGCACTGTTGAACGCTTCGGCGATCAGCACCAACCAGGTGGAAGCGAAAAGAATCCACTTCGACAGCAGGGAAATCGGAGCATAAAAGAGTCCGATCGCGATCAACGCGATCACAAGCAACTGGATACGAAACGAACTCTCCTGGGTGACGGTATAGCGCATTCCGGCCAGAGCGTACCCGACGTTTTTAAAGAGGTTGAATTTGGGTTTGTTGGTCATGGCGGCCTCCGGCCGGGTAATTGGTTATTGGTTACTGGTCATTGGGGAAATCGTTTCAAGCTCTTCCCACCGACCAATGACAAAAACGTCGGATACGTTTTACTCCCACTCGATCGTCGCGGGGGGCTTGGAGGAGATATCGTAGACCACCCGGTTGATGCCGTCGATCTCGTTGATGATCCGGCGGCTGATGCTCTCGAGGACATCGTGAGGGATGTGAGCGAAGGTGGCGGTCATCCCGTCGACCGACTCGACCATTCGGACGCAGACGGTGTTGTCGTAGGTACGGTTGTCACCCATCACACCGACGCTGTGGACGTTGAGCAGAACCGTAAAGGCTTGCCAGACTTTGTCGTAGTAGCCGCTGGCGCGCAGCTCTTCTTGCATGATCTCATCACTGTCGCGCAGCAGGCGAAGCGCCTCTTCGTTCACTTCGCCCATCACGCGGATCGCCAGCCCCGGCCCGGGGAAGGGATGGCGGCCGATCATATGCTTGGGCAGGCCCAGCTCCAGGCCCAGCTTGCGCACTTCGTCCTTGAAGATCTCCCGCAGCGGCTCGACCAGTTCGAAGGTCATCCAGTCGGGCAGGCCGCCGACGTTATGGTGCGATTTGATCGTCTTGGAGGGGCCTTTGACGCTGACCGATTCGATGACATCGGTGTAGAGGGTCCCCTGCGCCAGGAAACCGACCTCCTCGGCATGCTTTTTCGCCTCTTCGTCGAAGACTTCGATGAAAGTCTCTCCGATAATCTTGCGTTTGCGCTCCGGATCGGTCACCCCTTTGAGGCGGGAGAGGAAGCGCTCGGAAGCATCCACGGTGATCAGATCGATCCCCAATCCTTTGAACATATCCTGCACTTGCTGCGCTTCGTTTTTGCGCAGCAGGCCCGTATCCACGAAGACGGCGATGAGCTGATCGCCGATCGCTTCGTGCAACAACGCGGCGACGACGGAACTGTCCACCCCTCCGCTGACCCCGCAGAGGACCTTTTTGTCTCCCACCTGTTTGCGGATTTCGGCGATTTTCTCCTTGGCGAAGGAGCCCATGTTCCAGGTACTCTCGACGCCACAGATGTATTTGGCGAAATTTTTGAGCATCCGGGTCCCCTGCTCGCTGTGATGCACTTCGGGGTGGAACTGGAAAGCGTAAATTTTGCGAGCCTCGTCGGCGATGGCGGCGTGGGGGGAGTTGTCGCTGACGGCGACGGTTTCGAAGCCTTCGGGGAGCTTCTCGACCCGATCGCCGTGGCTCATCCAGACGATGCTATTGTCGGGGACTTCCCGGAAGATCGGAGAGTCGGGTTTGACGATGTGGAGCTTCGCCTTGCCGTATTCGTGATGATCGGCGGGGATCACCTCTCCGCCGAAGTGCTGGGCGATGAGTTGCATCCCGTAGCAGATCCCGAGGATCGGCAGCCCCAGATCCCAAATCCCCTTGTCGGGATGATAAGCATCCTCGGCATAGACCGATGCGGGTCCTCCCGAGAGGATGATCCCCCGGGGCTTGCGAGCTTTGATCGCTTCGAGATCCTCCCGATAAGGCACCACTTCGGTATAGACTCCGCTCTCCCGCAATTTGCGGGCGATCAATTGCGTATACTGCGATCCAAAATCCAAAACGACGATAGGCACTTCTTTCACATTTTCCCTTTTTTCAATAAATTGTGTGTTCTAAACAATTTCACCATTGAACACTACAGTAATTTCTCATTCATCATTAATAAAGCCCCATCACTTCAAACTGCAGATACCAAAGAATCAGCGAAAGGATGTAGCCGGCCAGGACGGTCCAAGCCAGGCGCAGGTGGCTGCCGAAGGTGTAGATCCCCCGCATCCGTCCCATCACTCCGACACCCGCTGCGGAACCGAAGCTGATCAGGCTGCCTCCGATGCCCGCCGTCATCGTCACCAAAAGCCACTGATCGATGCCCATCTGAGGAGAGGCTTTCAAGATCGCGCTCATTACCGGGACATTATCGACGATCGCCGAAATGAATCCGACGCCGATGTTGGCTGCCGTCGCTCCGACCAGATCATAGAGATGATGAATATACTGAAGATAGCCCAGGTAATGCAGCGCTCCGACGGCTGAGAGGATTCCGAAAAAGAAGAGCAGCGTATCGTTTTCGACCTTTTTCATACTCAAAAAGATATCGAAGCCCTCCGCGCTGCGGCGGTTGAGCCGGTAGGAGTAGAGTTTGAGCAGGGAGAGGCCGAACATCATCCCCCACATCGCCGGGAAGTGGAAAAACTGATGCCCCATCACAGCGATGAAAATCGTGAAAGCCCCCAGCCAGACGACTGTCATTCCTCCCTCTTTGATTACCGGTTTGAACTCCGTCTCGGCGTCGAAATGGGGTTCGCCTTTGGGAACATAGAGGCTCAAAAGCCAGGCCGTCAAAACCCAGCCGGCGAAAGCGGGAACGAAGAGGAAAAGGAAATCGGTAAACTCCCCTTTGCCCGCGGTCCAGGCCATCAGTGTGGTGATGTCACCGAAGGGGCTCCAGGCA
Source organism: Campylobacteraceae bacterium (assembly GCA_027080995.1). Taxonomy (GTDB): domain Bacteria; phylum Campylobacterota; class Campylobacteria; order Campylobacterales; family Sulfurovaceae; genus Nitratifractor. Next base: position 4,252 of record JALWNT010000030.1, read on the forward strand.
CCCCCGGCGTTGGCGGCGACCACGATGTTGATAGCCCCGGCGACCAGAAATTCACGGTTGGTTTTGTCGATGGTGAAAAGGACCGTCGAGAGAATCAACGCCGTCGTGAGGTTGTCGGCGACGGGAGAGATGAAGAAGGCCAAAAGTCCGGTCAACCAGAAGAGTTTCTTGTAACTGTACCCTTTGGAGACGAGCTTGAACTTCAACGCGTCGAAGACTCCCCGCTCGATTAGGGTCTCGATGTAGGTCATCGCGACAAAGAGGAAGAAATAGATCTCCGCAATCTCCTCGACCAGTTTGACCATCTCTTCGTGCAGGGGATCCGGATTGAGCCCGTTGAGAGCGTAGTAGATCCCGATAACCATAAACATCGAGGTTCCGGCGAAGAGAGCCGGCTTGGCTTTGTTGATTTCGTACTGCTCCTCGGTGGCGATGAGATAATAGGCGACGACGAAAATCGCGAGAGCCAGCCAGCCTGCCCAGGTATGGGTCAGATCGAGTCCATGCATTGCTGTCCTTTTTCACTTGCTTGTGCCGAAGCGTCCGCGGCTTCGATGTAGTGGCTTCCCAGGGATTCTCGCCGGGCCAGAGCCGCCTCGACGATGGCGGCTGCCGTATTGAGCCGTAGCTCCAGCAGTCGGCCGATTTCACGGTTTTTGGTGTCGTAGATGAAATTTTTGGCTTCGTGAAGCCCCTCTACCGTCCGGATAATCCCTACGTTTTTCCACATTATCTGTCGCAATTGCTGCTTGAACCGCTTATCGTTTTCCCGGTGAAGCTGGGTATCGTAATCCTTCTCAAAACGGGGAATAAGCCCGTCGTGCACCTTGTCACCCAGGATCGCCTCGGCGGCCCGTCGGGCGAAAACCGCCGCCTCCAAAAGCGAGTTGGAAGCGAGGCGGTTGGCGCCATGGACGCCGGTGCGGGCCGCTTCTCCAGCGACATAGAGGCCCCGCATCCCCGGGATCCGTCCCCAGCTGTCGCAGTCGATTCCGCCGTTGGCATAATGAAAAGCGGGCGAGATCGGCACCCGATCGTGAGGCAGCCGATATCCCAGAGCTTCGAAGGTCTTGCTGATGTTGGGGAAACGCCGGTGAAACCACTCTTCGTCGAACATCGAAAAGTCGAGATAGACTTCACTGCCGGTTTTGCGCTTGTAGTCGAAAATGGCCCGGGAGACGATGTCACGGCTGGCCAACTCACCCCGCTCGTCGTAATCGAAGAGAAAGCGGCGCCCTTGTTCATCGACGATGTGGGCCCCCTCCCCCCGCAGAGCCTCCGTCAGCAAGAGTTTGCGGGCGTAGGGTGTCTTGACGAAAACGGTGGGGTGAAACTGCATAAACTCCATATCCGCCAAGGCGATTCCTTTTTCGGTACAGATACCGTGGATATCGGCACTGACGGTCCGGGAGTTGGTGTTGTAGGCATAAAGCGAGCCGATGCCTCCGCTGGCGATGAGGACATGGTCGGCATAGAGCGTCGTTGGACGGTAGTTGACCATCGCCCGGACACCGTAGCAGCGGCCTTTTTCGATAAGCAGATCATAGACCAGGGTATTGCGCTGAAGCAGATGGGGATTGTGCGTCATCATAAAGTAGTGCAGATAACGGCCGGTAGCATCCCCGCCGGCGTGAAGAATACGGCTGGC
>JALWNT010000031.1 GCA_027080995.1 Campylobacteraceae bacterium
GGGAAGGTTCTATTGTCTCTGGATCCGCTCAAGGATTGTGCATTTGCGCAACGCGGCCTCTTCACTGCCGAATTGCTTGGTGTATTGCTCGTACTTGCTCTTTCCGATGAGAGCGATGCAGCGGCTGCGAGTCATTCCACTCTGGGAGGCGGAGGATTTATTACGGTTATCTTGTGCTCCTCTTTCAAGGAAAGTTTGAGTATCACTTTGCGTCTCTTCCTGGGTTCGTTCTTGCAAAATTTCGCTCTCCAGGGGGTGCTTGAGGGTACTTTGGGGACCGAGAAGTTCCGGATCTTTCTGATTGCTATCAAGGCTGTAGGGTTCAGGTTTGAGAGGATAGTTCTCTTCGAGGGAAGAGTGGCTATGCCAAAGTGTCGCATTGGTCTCTTTCGGCTGTGCGGGAAGTTCAGGGACTTTCGGAGCGCATCCGCTCAGCAGGAAGAGACCGGTAAATCCGAACATAAGTGTAAAAATCAAACTCCGTGAATTTCTTTTCATCTTGTTCCGTTTGTTTGTGGATTTTCCGTCACATTCTACTTGACAATGCTTGAATATCTGTTAAAATCAATCCAGTTACACCTCCGGATTTTCGCAAGATATTGCAAGTGAATTTGTTAAGAGCCAGGAGCAGGAGATATGGAAATCGAAGTAATCGTAAACGGCGAACCTCATCGCATTGCCGAGCAGAAAGATTTGCAGAGTTTGATCGACGATCTGCGGATCGCCGAAAAGGTAATGGCCGCAGCGGTGAACATGGAGATTGTCAAAAAGGAGCGTTGGTCCGAGCATCGACTTCGTGAAGGGGATCGGATCGAATTGCTGCACTTTGTCGGAGGAGGATGATCGCATGATTTTTGAAACACGCCAAGAGGCGGGCAGTCGCCTCGCGGAACTGCTTTTGGAGTATCGGGACGCTCCCGAAACGGTGATTGTCGCACTCCCCAGAGGCGGGGTTCCCGTCGGCGCGGCGATGGCCAAGATTTTGCATCTTCCGTTGGATATCTTTTTCGTCAAGAAGATTCCGAGTCCCTACAACGAAGAGGCGGGGATCGGTGCGGTCAGCGAAACGGGGCTGATGCAAGTTGACAAATATGCGGTGGAACGCTTGGGTGTCGGTGAGGAGTATCTCCAACGACGCGCAGAGGAGAAACTGAGACAAATGCAAGAGAAACGGGCACTTTACGCTCGTCCTCGCAGTCATTATCGTGGCAAGACGGTGATTCTCACCGACGACGGGATTGCGACGGGGTCGTCGATGCTCCTGGCGGCGGAAGCACTCCGAAGGGAAGGGGCCGCCAAAGTGATCATTGCCGTCCCCGTCGCTCCCCGTGAGCTTGTACCGATTCTGAAAAGAGTGGCCGACGATGTCCGTATCCTGCATCCTTCGGATAATCTCATCGCCGTGGGCCGCTTCTATCGTGATTTTCATCAGTTGGAGGATGCCGAGGTACTTGATCTTCTAGCCAAGACTCCCGCGCCATGATTGCGGCGGTCGATGTGGGATTGCGACGTATCGGCGTTGCTTTGAGTCCCGACGGTCACGTGGTGTTTCCCAAAGAAGCGATTTTGCGTCGCGGCAGAAAACAGGCGGCCAGGGAATTGGGGGAGTTTTTGAGAGAGTGGGGAGTGCGTACACTCGTCGTCGGTCTGCCGCGTGGAGGAAGCAGCGAAGAGGAGATGCAACGACGGATTCGTCATTTCATCTCTTTGGTAGAGCTGCCGCCGGGAACGGCGCTTCATTTTCAGGACGAGGCGGGCTCTTCTCAGGAAGCAAAAGAGCGAATGGTCGGCATCACTCGTCAGAGGCGTGACGGTAAAATCGATTCACTTGCGGCGCAGATTATTCTGGAGCGTTGGCTGGAAGGATGCCATACCCCATAGAAGCGAATTAGCGTACGGCGACGGTCAGTGTGCCCATTCCCCCGGCCGAGAGATAACGGCTGCCTTCCCGAATCTCGTGGGTCAGATCACCGACCTTTTCAATTTGAGAAGGGGTTGGGCTTTTGTGTACGGCCTTTTCTAGTCGAGCCAGGCAGAGATCGAGATAGCGCAAAACATTGGCGCTTTCGGCATCGTGAGAGGCGGCGTGAAGTTTTCTATGAATCGCTTTCATTTGCTTCAAAGTACCGGCGGTGGAGTGATGTGCCCGGTAACTGTGAAGTACTTGCGTACTAAGACGAACTTCGCTTTGCAGGAGAGAGGATGTATCCTGGGCGATAAGAGCAGTGCTTCCAAGCAGTAGAGTGAAGAGAATTGATTGCAGTGACTTTTTCATTTGAGCCCCTTTTCCTTTTGAGATATTAAATAATATATAGACCAATCTTAAAAGTAGGTTAAATAACTGTTAATTTTATACGGAATCCTTGATAAAATGTAAATATGAAAAGTAAACGAATCTTTTTACTCCACTGTGCTAGAATTGAAAAACTATCTGGAAAGAAGGATTCTAAATGTTGAAAGATTTGATCAATTTAGGAGTGGGAAGTGCACTTCTGGCGAAAGAGAAGGTCGAAGAGGAGCTCAAAGAGTTGATCGAAAAAGGGAAAATGAGCAAGGAAGAGGCACAAGAGCTTCTCGACAAGGCAAAAGCAAAGGGCGAGGAGCAGGAACGTGTCCTCAAAGAGGAGATCAAAAAATCCCTCAAAGAGGTGATTGACGAAATGGGGTTGGCGACCAAAAAGGATCTAGAAGAGTTGAAAGAGGCCCTCAAATCAAAACGAAGTCATTGACGCATTGAACGCATTTCGTCTCTACGGGCGTTTTTACGCGCCTCAGAGGGTCGCTCGCATTTTCGGTTTTTTGCTGACGATCTATCTGCTGATCCGTCGACGGGAGAGCTTTTGGGGATATCGGCCGATGGATCCGGCGCTTTTGCGGCGTCGGATTACGGAATTGGGGGCAAGTTTCATCAAACTGGCTCAAGTTTTGGCGACTCGCGCTGATTTTTTCGATGATCGTTATTTGGCCGAGCTGCGCCGGCTGCATGATGAAATACCGCCTATGTCGCAGAAGGATTTTCAAGCGGTCTTTGTCGAAGCTTTTTCCGAAGGAGATCCTTTTCTTCGCTTCGAGAGTGAACCCATCGCCAGCGCTTCCATCGGACAGGTACACCGTGCCACCCTACCCGACGGAGAGGAAGTGGCCGTCAAACTGCGTCGGCGCGGCATCGAAAGACAGGTGGCGGCTGATCTGATCGTTTTGGAGTTTTTCAACCGCCTTTTTCGCCCTTTTTTCTCCAGCTACACCCAAAATTCCATCGATGCGGTCATCGCCGAATTCGGTGATATGATCCGCAAAGAGGTCAATCTCTCTACCGAGTTGAGCAATCTGAAAAGTTTCAGCCGTACCTATGCCAAAAGCGGCGTTGTTTTTCCCCGACCTTTTGAAAAATACTGCAGTGAACATGCATTGGTCATGTCCTTCGAAGAGGGGATACGTTTTGATGACAAAGAGGGTTTGCGGCGTCTGGGGATCGATTTTCATCGTGTCATCGAAACGCTCATCTTCTTTTATACCGAGCAGATGCTGGTACGGGGATATTTCCATGCCGATCCCCATCCCGGCAATCTCTTGATCCGCTCCGACGGTCGGCTGGTCCTGCTCGATTTCGGAATGGTCAAGCGCCTGGCCGATCCGGCGCGTGTAGCGATCATTGAGATGGTCAAGTCGGCACATGAGCAGGATTTCGATCTCTACATTTCGGCCTGCAAGCGTTTGGGAATCATCGCCTACGAAGCTCCGTTGGACCGTATGACGGAGCTGGCGCAGCGCATGTTCGACATTTTCAACGACGATTCGTTGGATGCGACGACGATGCAGGATCTCGCTTTCGGCGTGATGGCTTCGATGCGGGATTTTCCCTTCAAACTTCCTCAGGAAGCGGTTTATATCCTGCGTGCGAGCGCCATCATCGAAGGGTTGGGGACCGTCTACATTCCCAATTTCAACGGAGTCAAGGATATTCTGCCCGTTTTGCAATCCAACATCCCTCGAGCTCTGGGAACCGATCGCAACGTTTTGGAGCTCCTGCGTGATGAAGTGCACGCCGCACCACTGCGGATGAAACAGCTTCATGCAGCGATTCAGAAAGCGAGCGAAGATGAGCTGCGGGTACATCTGAGTGAACGGCAGCTGGAGTGGATGCAAAATCGTCTGGAGCGACGTTTGCGTTCTTTCGCTCTTTCTATCGTGATGATGCTTGGAGCACTTTTTCTATTGTTTTACAACCAAGAGTGGAAAGTTGCGGCCGCCGTACTCTTCGGCGCGGGAGCGATGAGAATTTTTTACGGTCGCTGAAACGTTTCACGCATTCTCAGTTCGCTAGGAATGTCTATCAGAGATAGCGCCAACAAAAAGTCAAAATCAATCGTAGATGTGCCCTTGATATCGAATCTCGGAAACAGGCGAAAGCACCTGCCTGATTTTCGGGACGGATTTTACTTGGAATCAGTGATAGAGCGTAGCGATGATGGCGTAGCCGACAAAAAACATAAGATGGCTGATGCCCTCGAAGTAGTTGGTCTCCCCGTCGTCGGTGGTTTTCCAAGCGAGGATGATCGTCAGGATCAATGCGCCGACTTGGAAGGCGTTGAAGTCGAGCGTGAGCTCGATGCCGTTGGTGTAAGCCAGAGCCATCAGGATCGGAACGGTGAGCATGATGGAGACGGTCGAGGCCCCCATCGCGATGTTGATGACGCGCTGGATCTCATCGTCGCGGGCCGCTTTGATGGCGGTCATAATCTCGGGGGCGACGGCGATGATCGCGATGATCAGACCGGCCAATCCCGCCGAGATGCCCATTTCTCTGGCGATGGGCATCCCGTCGGTGGCGAAGAGTTCGGCGAGCATCCCGATGACGAAGATGAAGCCGAAGATCGCAGTAAAATTCCAGACGTTTCCGAGGCGGTCGAAAATGTAATCCTCGTCGTCCTCCTCGTCTTCCTCCTCTCTATGTTTTTTGATCCTAAACAGGCGGCTTTTGGCCGTCGCTTTGAAAAAGTGGGAGTGGGTGCGTGTCTGGAAGATGAAGATGGCGATGTAGAAACTGATCAGCAGCAGTGCGATCATCACCGAGGCGTGAAAGAGGGTGTTACTGTCTTCAGTGTAGGTAAGGATGCTGGGAACGAGCAGAGCCGAAGAGGCGACGAGGAGGATCGTCGTGTAGGTGCTGGAGGTGTCTTCGTTGTGCTCTTGCTCCTTGTAGCTGAGTCCTCCGATGAAGACCGCCAGGCCCAGCAAAACGTTCATATCGACGATGACGGCGGAGATGATCCCCCCTTTGACCGTCTCCAGGGCCGCCGGGTTGTGAACTCCTTCACGCACGATCATAAAGAGCAGAATGATTTCGACGGCGACAGCCGAAAAGGTTAGAACGAAACTGGCATAGGGCTCTTCCAGACGTTCGGCGAGGATTTCGGCGATCTCGCTGACGGTGATCGAAAACGCTCCAATCGCGATCGCGGCGCTGAGGACCGAAAGATAGGGGGAGTGAGCGAGGTGAAAATAGATAGCCAACGCTCCAAAAAGCGTTCCTAGGAGTATGTCGGAATATTCGGCGAGAAAATGGAGAGTGGCGTTGTATCCAAGCGTTGAACGGGATGACGGAGGTTTTGAATCCAAAGTTAATTGCTCCTGGTTGGAATTTTATTTAAGGCGGAATCATAGCATAATTCGTGATTCGTGATTTATTGGCGCTTGTTTTCAGAAAGTGATGATTTTTTGCAGGGTCTTGATCAGTTTGCTCTTTTCCCGGATATTTTTCAACTCTTTGCCCGGTTCGGTCGTCGTGATGACGGTGCGGCAAAGCGGGTATTTGCTCCAGTCTTTGAGCCGGATGCCCCAGTAGGTGTGCATCACGACCGG
>JALWNT010000032.1 GCA_027080995.1 Campylobacteraceae bacterium
GTCTTCGACGGGAAGATCGAAAAGGGGCAGAAGATCCAGATCATGGGGACCGGTGAGGAGCATCAGGTCCTGGATCTGATGTATCCCCATCCCATCAAACCGATCAAAACTTCCGAACTGCGTACGGGAGAGGTCGGGATCGTCGTCACCGGGCTCAAAACCGTCGAGGCGCTTCAGGTGGGCGATACGGTCACCGACGCCAAACACCCCACCGCCGAGCCGGTTCCGGGCTTTGAACCGGCCAAACCCTTCGTCTTTGCCGGAATTTATCCCATCGAAACCGACAAATTCGAAGATCTTCGCGATGCGCTCAACAAACTCAAGCTCAACGATTCTGCGCTGAGTTTCGAGCCGGAATCTTCGGCGGCGTTGGGATCGGGATTCCGGGTCGGTTTCCTGGGGATGCTGCATATGGAGGTGGTCAAGGAGCGGCTGGAGCGGGAGTTCGGCCTGGAGCTCATCGCCACCGCCCCCAGCGTCGTCTACAAGGTCGAGCTCACCAACGGCGAGGAGATCACGATCCAGAACCCCTCCGAGATGCCCGACAGCTCCAAGATCGAGACGATCTATGAACCCTACGTCAAGGCGACGATCCTGACCCCCAACGACTACGTGGGTAACCTGATCAAACTTCTCAACGACCGCCGCGGTATCCAGGTCAAAATGGATTATCTCAACGAAAACCGGGTCCTGATGGAGTATGACATCCCGATGAACGAGATCGTCATGGACTTCTACGACCGGCTCAAGACGGTCACCAAAGGGTACGCCAGCTTCGACTACGAGCCCATCGGCTTCCGCCCCGGGGATCTGGTCAAGCTCGACATCCGCGTCGCCGGTGAAGTCGTCGACGCGCTGTCGATCATCGTCCCCAAAGAAAAAGCCCGCAGCCGCGGCCTTGCCTTCGTCGAGAAACTCAAAGAGCTCATCCCCCGCCAACTCTTCGAAGTCGCCATCCAGGCCAGCATCGGCAACACCATCATCGCCCGCAGCAACGTCAAATCGATGGGCAAAAACGTCACCGCCAAATGCTACGGAGGCGACATCACCCGAAAGCGCAAACTGCTCGAAAAACAGAAAGCCGGAAAAAAACGGATGAAAGCGATCGGCAAAGTGAACGTCCCGCAGGAAGCCTTCATGGCGGTGTTGAAGATCGATGAGAATTGAGAGGAGGGGCGATGTTTTCCTGGATCACTGAATGGGCCTTTCACCTTCATCTGCTGATGGCGATCTCCTGGATCGGCGGTTCGGTCTTTATGTTTATTCTGGGGGTGACGCTGCGGGACAAAAAAGCACAGGAATCGGTCTATCCCTATGTGGGGCCGATCTTCGGCTGGTTCGAGGTAGGCTCCCTGGTGATTCTGCTGACGACCGGTTTCATCCTCGGTTTTCGTTTCAACCTTTTCCAACTTCTTCTACACCCTAACGGAACGCAGATCTCTCATGCCCTGATGATGAAAGCGATCCTCGTCGCCATCCTGACGGTGGCGACGGTCGTGCATTTCATCATTGCCTATAAAACCAACGGCAAGGAACGGACCCGCTGGCAGCACTTTTTCTCCCGGAGTTCCTCGATGCTGATCTTTGTGCTCAACCTTTTCGTGATGCATTACGCTATCGTAATGAGGAATATTCTCTAACACGGCCCTTAGAATAGGGGCAGGATCGTTTGCTTCAATGATCGATACAGAATAAAATGTTTATCGATGAAAACGGATAGACTCCGCGGCAATCTTTTAAAAAAAATAGAAGAAAAAGAGTTTTTTTAAGAAAATAATTGGGAATTGAGGGAGTTTTTCCAACAATTTGACTATAATCATATTATCAAAAATATAAGGAAAAGAGGGAGCAGACAATTGCTTCTTTTCAAAATTTTATATATAAAAAGAGGGAGGAAGAGAACGAAATGTCCAACACCAACGTCAACAATGTGGATCAGATCAGAGAATTGATTTTCGGGCAACAGATCAAAGAGTTCGAGTCGCGTTTCGATGAACTGTCGAACGAGATGAAAGCGCTGGAGAGCAGACTCTCTCGCCGTTTGGATGAGAGCTTCAACAAGCTGAGCCGGGAGAGTCAGCGGGCGACCGAAGCGCTGGATCAGAAAATAGACGATCTCGCGGAGATGACACAAAAAGACCGCAACAAACTTAAAGAGTTGATCGATACAACAGATGAAACGTTGCAGACACAGGTGCGCAATCTGAAAAACGAACTTTTGAACAAACTGACAATCACTCGGGAAAATATGGAAGATGAGAGCGGCAAACTCCGTGAAGAGCTCGAACGGATGCGCCGGGAGATTGAATCGGTACTCAATCGTGAACTCACGAATCTCGATAACGACAAAATTTCCCGTAACGGCTTGGCGGAGATGCTCCTGGATGTCGCTATGAAACTCCAGGGGTCAGAAGCCCAGACACTAATTCCTGTGTTGGAGACCGAAACTGCAGAAGGAGAATGACGAACTCCAACAGCTCAGAGAACTGCTGGTCGGGGAGGAGCTGAGGAGATTCGATGAATTGATCGAGCGGGTCCGGCGACTCGAATTTGACTGCTATGACGAAGAGGAGATCCGCAAAAAACTCCTCCCTCTCTTCGACAGCCTTCTGCTGACGTCCCTGGAGAAAAAAGGGGGACAGACCCTCGAAATCCTCTCCCACTCCATCGCCGAGATCATTGCTAGAAAGGCGCAGAGCGATCCCGAAGAGCTGGGCCGGGCGCTGCAGCCGGTCATCTCCCCGGCGATCAAAGAGGAGATCGCCGACAATCGGGATCAGATGATCGACGTACTCTATCCGATTCTCGGCGGCATGATCGCTCGCTATGTCACCAACGCCATTCGGGAATTGCTCGAGACGATCGATCGCAAAATCGAAGAGCGTCTCTCGTTTCAAAAAATCAAACGCAAGATCAAAGCGCGCCTGAGCGGTGTGAGTGAAACCGAACTGCTGCTCGAAGAGAGCTTTACCGCTCGGATTCTCTCCATATTCATCGTGCAAAGAGAGTCGGGACTGCTGATTGCGGAGTCGAACTGGGGCGATACGGAGATCGACGATCCTCAAATGGTCGCTTCGATGGCAAGCGCGATCAAAGACTTCATCAACGATTGGATTCGCGAAACCCGGGAAGTCTCCGAAGTCCAACTTGTCAGCTACGGGACTTCCTCTCTCTACATCGAAAGTGCGGGGAGTGTTTATCTCATCGCTTTTTTGGAGCGGGAACCCGATTATGAACAAAGAGAGCGGATCAACGAGTTTTTTGCGAAACTGCTCAAAAAATATCATACGTTTTTTGCCAAATTCGACGGAGACAGTCGGGCCGAAGAGATTAAAGAGATTGAGCAGACGATCAATGAATTCATTGCACAGACCAATGAACATTTATCTCCCCGTGAGGAGACGAAATCTACCGTACCTGTGCGTATTCTCCTTTTCGTTCTCATGTTGTTGATTCTTCTTCCCGTCGGCTATAAGCTCTATCGTGATTATCGCATCTATCGTCTCGAAGAGAAGATCCGCCAGAAAACCGCACTCGAAATCAAAATCGATCCGGAAGGTGATCATTGGATTGTTTCGGGAACGGTTCCGGATCTTCGGCGGTACGACGAATTGCGTTCCGTACTCTCTCGACTTTTTCCCCAAGGCTACGTCGAGCGGCTGAATGTTCCGTTACATGTTTTGGAATCCATGTACAGAGATCTCGCCGATTCAGTTGGGAAGTATAGAGAGAAAGTTTCTACTCTTCAAAAAGATCTTCGACACGTTGTGACGAAAACGGAGATGAATCGAAGAGAGACAGAGCAGACACGTCGCATGATCGATAAACTTCAGGAAAGTCTTGATCGGCTTCGGCGTATCCTTCAGGATCAAAAGAGGCGTTTGCAACATGAGAAAGCAAAATTAAGTCGTGCGGAGAATATCGCGAAAATACGTTCAATCATTCTTGAGAGGTTGGGCAAAGTCTTTGGCAACGATTCGCGTTATCACCGAAAGGATGGGAGCTTCGATTTCAAGAACGGAGGTCTTTTCGACGAGGGGAAAGCTGTTCCCAAAGCGCAGTCTTTGGCGGAACTGAAGAAAGTTTTTGAAAAATACATTACAATACTCCTCGCCGACCCAGAAATCCGTCCCTATATTCGTGCGATAGAGATAGACGGATATACAGACAGCAAAGGGAAGAAGGAGACAAATCTTCGACTTTCAGCTGCCCGGGCGGAACATGTCAAAAGCTATCTTGCATCGCTTCCATTAGCTAAAAAGTTGGGCGTGGATCGGATTTTGATTTCGAGAGGGATGGGATCGAAAGATCCCGTTTTTGTCGACGGACATGAAGATGCCGAAGCTTCCCGACGGATCAAAATGGCCTTTCACCTCGATGATCGGGCAATCTTGAAATCATTACAGGACTCTCTCAAATGATTCGAAAAAAAATACTTCTCCTGGGTGATTTTCATGTCGGAAAGACCAGCCTGATCCGCCGTTATGTGGACAATGCGTTCAGTGACGACTACTTGACAACGATTGGAGTGAAGATTTCCAAGAAAACCTTGACGGTCGATGCAATGGATTACGAACTGCTGATTTGGGATATCGAAGGAGCCACTCCAGTAAAAAAAATCCCCACCCACTATTTCGCCGGAGCCGCGGGAGCGATTCTCGTAGCGGATCTGACGCGTCCTGAGACGATTGAAGGGCTTAGCGAACACGCGCTGCGATTCCATGCGGTCAATCCCAAAAGCGTCTGCGTCCGGGCTTACAACAAAGTGGACTTGATTCCTGAAGAGTCTCGCAAAGAGATCGAGTTACCCCCTGATACCTTTATTACCTCGGCCAAAGACGATATCAACGTTGTTTGTCTTTTTGAAACACTAGTCCGAAGGATCGCTTCATGAAAAATGTTCAAAAAATCCTCAATGCTATACTTTCGAAAAATGTCTTCGAATATCTTCTTGTTGATCGTCGCTATCGCATAGTACAATTCTCCGCGGAGATCGAAAGTTTCCTTGGCACGGAAAAAAAGATCGAAGTTGGCGATTCGATCTTTGAGTTTTTGCCGGAGCTTGTCGGATCGGAAGAGAAGATGCAAAAGGTCTTTGATGGTGAAAAGTCCAGTTTCGCAATCACTACCGTATCGAAAAATGATCGCTACATCAATCTCTACGTCGATCATTTTGATGAAAAAAACCTCCTGATACTCCTTCAAGATATCACTGAAATTACCAAAATCCGTCAAAAAGCACTCCAATACAGCAACCAGACAACGCTTTTGACCGAAACACTCAAAAAGATCATCAACAGTCAAAACGCAATGATCTTCCTGGCCAATACTGAAAACAGGATTGAATTCGCCAATCAGAAATTTTTGGAGTATTTTAATGTAGATGCCCAGGAAATCCTGAAGAAAGATCTTGAGCTTTACCGAAAAATGGGATCAGGATTCCAAAGTTATGAGGAGATGCACCGGGCGATCTCTGAGGGAATGAAAGAGTTAAGTATCGGTGAAGATGTTTTTCTTGTTGAAGCGATACATATCGATCCAGCCAATATCCTCTTTACTCTTTCGAAAATGACCGAACTTGCCCGTCAGAGAAAAGAGCTCCAAGAAGAGGTCGCTTACGATCAATTGACGCAGGTCTATCGAAAAAAAATCTTCGACGACAAGGCTTGTGAACTGCTCAAAAGTGATCAACCCTTTGCTATTGCCGTGGTGGATATCGACAACTTCAAACAGATCAACGATCGATACGGGCATCTGGTCGGAGACGATGTT
>JALWNT010000033.1 GCA_027080995.1 Campylobacteraceae bacterium
TGATACTCCCGGATGATCGGATCCAGCAGGGGAGCGAAAAGGGTATAACTCTCTTCATCTCCGGCGTAGACACCGATGGAACTGTCGGGATTGTCGACTCCGGATCGTATCAATTGATCGAGGGTGTATCCGTAGCGAGTCTTTTTGTCACGGAGCTCTTCATAGAGTTCGGGGGTCAAATGACGACACAGTGCAGATGTACAATCTTTGGGGAAATGGGGGTAGGGCATTCTTTATCCTTTGTATTGTTCATCATAACACATTTGGAGAGAAAAAAGTCGAAAATTTGAAGAAAGAAAAAAACTTGAAAGTGTTTCGGCAAGATTTGTAAGGGAGTAAGACCCCTTGGGGGTCCGGGGAAGGGGAAAGTTTTACATCATCCCCATGCCGCCCATCCCTCCCATATCGGGAGCCATCGGTGCGGCGGGTTTGTCCTCTTTGATCTCGCTGACGGTTGCCTCGGTGGTCAGCAGGAGGCTGGCGACGGAGGTAGCGTTCTGCAGGGCGATCCGCTCGACCTTGAGGGGGTCGATGATTCCTGCTTCGAACATATCCACATACTCGCCGGTGGCCGCGTTGAAGCCCAGGTTGGCTTCGTCGCTAGTGCTCACTTTGTCGGCGACGACTCCGGCGTCGAAGCCGGCGTTTTCAGCGATCTGCTTGATGGGCGCTTTGACGGCGCGCAGGATGATCTCGGCACCGACTTGCTCGTCGCCTTCGAGTTCGATGGTGACATGCTTGGCGGCTTTGACCAGCGCGGCACCTCCCCCGATGACGATCCCCTCATCCACGGCCGCTTTGGTAGCGGAGAGGGCGTCGTCGACACGGTCTTTTTTCTCTTTCATCTCGGTCTCGGTGGCGGCACCGACCTTGATGACGGCAACCCCGCCGCTGAGTTTGGCCAGGCGCTCCTGGAGCTTCTCGCGGTCGTAGTCGCTGGTGGTGTTTTCGATCTGCGCTTTGATCTCGCGGATGCGGGCCTCGACCGCCTCTTTGTCACCTTGGCCGTCGACGACGGTGGTGTTGTCCTTGTCGATGACGACACGGGCGGCACGGCCGAGCTGATCGACGGTGGTCTTCTCCAGGGTCAGGCCGAGCTCCTCGGTGATGACGGTACCGCCGGTGAGGATGGCGATATCCTTGAGCATCTCCTTCTTGCGGTCGCCGAAGCCGGGGGCTTTGACGGCGGCGATGTTGAGGATACCCTTGAGGCGGTTGAGGACCAGGGTCGCCAGGGCCTCACCCTCGACGTCGTCGGCGATGATCAGCAGCGGGCGTCCGCTCTGCTGAGTCTGCTCGAGCAACGGGATCAGGTCTTTGAGGCTGCTGATCTTGAAGTCGGTGATCAGGATCAGGGGATTGTCCATCTCCACGGTCATCTTCTCGCTGTTGGTGACGAAGTAGGGCGAGAGATAGCCGCGGTCGAACTGCATTCCCTCGACGACGTCGAGCTCGTCGTTGATCCCCTTGGCCTCTTCGACGGTGATGACGCCGTCTTTGCCCACCTTCTCCATCGCCTCGGCGATGAGGTTACCGATCTTGGCGTCGCTGTTGGCGGAGATGGTGGCGACTTGAGCGATCTGCTCCTTGTCGCTGACCGCTTTGCTCATACTCTTCAGCTCTTCGATGATGGCGGCGCTGGCTTTGTCCATTCCGCGCTTGACCTCGATGGGGTTGGCCCCTGCGGTGATGTTGCGCAGACCTTCGCGGAAGATGCTCTCGGCCAGGACGGTCGCGGTGGTGGTACCGTCTCCCGCCTCGTCGGCGGTGTTGCTGGCGACCTCTTTGACCAGCTGGGCTCCCATGTTCTCCAGGGCGTCGGGCAGCTCGATCTCCCGGGCGACGGAGACACCGTCTTTGGTGATGCTGGGAGCGCCGAAGCTCTTTTGGATCAGGACGTTGCGTCCGCGGGGTCCCATCGTGACCTTGACCGCGTCGGCCAGTTTCTTGACTCCGCTGTAGAGTCCGTTGCGTGCGATGTCGGAAAAGACTACTTCTTTTGCCATTTTTATCTCCTTTTATTCTCTCGTTATATTTATGGTTCTTTTCGATTGTCCCGGGGGAATGAAGTGTTTACTTCAAGATTCCCAGGATTTCGTCGCTGTTGAGGATCAGATACTCTTTGTCGTCCAGGACGATTTCGGTGCCGGCGTATTTGCCGAAGACGACGGTATCGCCCTCACTGATACCTTCCTCCTTGGCATCGGGTCCTACGGCGAGGACTTTTCCCTGAAGGGGTTTCTCTTTGGCGTTGTCGGGGATGATGATTCCGGAAGCGGTCGTTGTGACTTCTTCCTCCCGCTCGATCAAAACTCGGTTGGCTAAAGGCTGAAAGTTCATTTTTTGACTCCTTTCTCGATTTGTTTGCCGCATTGTAATAACTTTTTTAAAAAATGTCAAGACTTTTTTAGAAAAAAATTTAGGATTTATGAGCCACTTGGACTAAAGTATCTATCTCTTCTCTAAAATAATACATTTTTCTCTCCAATGGATTGACATTTAAGATTTACTGCGATATTATTCCGGCCTATCTTTTCGATGGCTGGGTAGCTCAGCTGGTTAGAGCGCTGGTCTCATAAGCCGGAGGTCAGGAGTTCAAGTCTCCTCCCAGCTACCATCTTCTCTTCAAGAGTCTCCGTTTTTTTGATAATTTGCTCATTCACACAATAAGTGCAATTACTTTCTCTGATCATGCGGTATATTCATTGATTTGTGTCTATAAGAAGGCTAGAAGAGTCATATTTTCGATGTCAAATAGTGATGTCGTGGGTTTGGCCCCGCCAAACGTCTCCGTCCACGATGATTTGGCGAGGGAGGATCGATGGTATTCGACGGTGCTCCTGTGATGAAAAACCGTTGGACGGTGAATGTCGATCCCTGTGACGTTTGACTCGGTCAAACCTACACTTTCTAGACTTGATTTGGGATCCAAGATTTGATGGTCGTTCAAAGCCATTGGATTCCGGATCAGGTCCGAGGTGACGACAATGGTGACAGTCGACCTAAAGGCCGAATGATCGGTTTATGACAAATTTGTAAACCTATATTAAGAATAGGATTTCTTCCAACATGACAATTAAGCAGTGAGCTATGAATTCATCTTTTTAAGATATAATTTTTTATAAATATAAACCATTGATTGGATGAATCTGTTATGATTTGCAGTGTCAAAGAAGAGGTCAAAAAGGTCGTCGTAGGCCACGAAGAGTTGATCGACAGTATGATCATCGCGCTCTTTACCGGGGGGCATATCCTGGTGGAGGGGGTGCCCGGGGTGGCGAAGACCACGGCGGTCAATACGCTGGCGAAGAGCCTCGGTTTCGATTTCAAGCGGGTGCAGTTCACCCCCGATCTGCTGCCCGGCGACATCCTCGGCAACGAAATCCTCGACCTGCGCAAGAACGAATTCAAGATCAAGCACGGCCCTATCTTCACCCATCTGCTCCTGGCCGACGAGATCAACCGTACCGGGCCGAAGGTGCAGTCGGCGCTCCTGGAGGCGATGGCGGAGCGCCAGGTGACCATCGGGGAGGAGAGTTTCGCTCTGCCGGAGCCTTTTATGGTCCTGGCCACCGCCAATCCCGTCGAGCAGGAGGGGACCTACGAACTGCCCGAAGCTTCCCTCGATCGTTTTATGATGAAAGTGCGGGTGGGCTACAACGCTTTCGAGGAGGAGTTGACGATTATGGAGCGGGCGGCTGATGGGCGCTTCGGGGAGGTGCGCCGGGTCCTGGAGCCCGCCGCCTTCGCCGAGCAGAAAGAGAAGCTCAAAAGCATCCATCTCGACGAAGAGATCAAGCGCTACATCCTCTCCATCGTCACCGCGACGCGGGATCCCGAGAGTTGCGGCCTGGATCATCTGAAAGATTTCGTCGATTTCGGTGCCAGTCCCCGCGGAAGCATCGACCTCTACAAAGCCTCCCGCGCCCACGCCTGGCTGTCGGGACGGGACTATGTGACCCCCTCCGACGTGGCGGCGATGGCTTATCCGGTCCTGCGACACCGCATCGTGCTCAACTACAGCGCCGTCACCGTCTCCCTGACGACCGACGACGTGATCCGCAAAATCCTGGAGGCGATCCCCGCGCCCTGATGGAAAAGCGACTGCGGGAGATTCTGCTGAAGACCCAGCGGCATCTGCTGCTGGAGAGGCGGGGGGAGCATCTGAGCCGTTTCGCGGGAGAGGGGCTCGACTTTCGGGAGCTGCGTCCCTATACCCTCGACGACGATATCCGTCATCTCAACTGGAGAAGCATGGCCCGCAGCCTCCAGCCGGCGGTCAATGTCTTCAACGAAAGCCGCCAAATCAACGTCGTGCGTGTCTATCTCAACAGCGGAGGGTTGGCGATCGGCCGCCCCCGCAGCAAGGGGGATCTCGCCGTGGAGATCCTGGCGGCGCTGGGCTTTGCCGCGCTGCTGGGGGAGGATCCGACGGGAGCGCTTTTTTTTGACCGGGAGCTGCGGGCCTGGTCTGCGCCGAGCCGGGAGCGATTCGCGATCGAGCGGGACGACGCCTTCGCCCGGAGTCTCGATCCTGCGGGACGCTCGGTTGATTACGGGGCGCTCATCCCCGCGCTGCTTGGGCGTCTCAAGAGGCGTTCGGTGCTTTACCTGATCGGCGACTTTATGCAGCCGGCGGATCTGGCGCCCCTCGCACTGCGGCACGAAGTCAACGTCCTGATCGTGCGGGACCGACTCGACGAGGAGCTTCCCGAGGGGGAGTACAGCGTCGTCGACGCCGGATCCGGACGGCGGCGGGAGCTGCTGCTCGACAAGGCGACCCGGCGCCGCTACCGGCGGATCGTCCGGGAGCACGACGCGACACTCGCCGAAGCGTTTCGCCGCCGGAGAATCCGCTGGGAGAAGATTTACACCCACGAAGAGGCGATCGGGAAGCTGATCCGTTTCACGAGGAGGCGGGGATGATCCACTTCGCTTTTCCCTGGGCCTTCGCGCTGCTGCCGCTGTATTGGTTTTGTGAGCGGCGCTGCACTCCGCCCCGGCCCTCGCTGCCGGTGGCCAATCTCGAATTTCTGCAGCGGGCCGCGGGCCGGGTGGGGAGCCGCGAACGCTGGATCCGACGCCTGATCGTGCTCCTGATCGTGACGGCGCTGGCTGATCCGGTCGTGACGCGGGAGCGGACACTGCACAATGCCCGGGGGTACTCCGTCGCTCTGCTGCTGGATGCCAGCTTCAGTATGCGCGAGGGGCAGCGCTTCGCGACGGCCAAGCGGGTACTGGCCGATTTTATCCGCCGCCGCCCCACCGATCGGATGGCGCTGGAGGTCTTCGGCGACCGGGCGCGTCTGGCCGCCCCGATGAGCTACGACAAGCAAGGCCTGCTGACGATTTTGCACTATCTGCAGCCCGGAGCGGCGGGCGGGCGGGATACGGCGCTGTATGAAGCGCTCTTTGCCGGAGCGAAACTTTTCGAGGGGGAGCCGGCGAAAAACCGTCTGATGATCCTCCTCACCGACGGGATCGATACGGTGGGAAACCTGCCCCTCTCCGTCGCCCTTGCGCGGGTGAAAAGAGAGGGGATCCGCGTCTATACGATCGGTGTGGGGGATGACTTTCGCCGGGATGTGCTGGAGCGGATCGCCCGGGAGAGCGGCGGGAGATTTTACGACGCGTCCC
>JALWNT010000034.1 GCA_027080995.1 Campylobacteraceae bacterium
GGACCCGGGCGTATTCGAGAAACTCTCCCGCAGCGATCTCCCGTTCGAAGCTTGCGTGATCGGTGAAATAGTAGTCGACCCCCTGGCGCTCCCCCGGGCGGGGAGCCCGGGTCGTCGTCGAGATAGAAAAATAAAAATCCCCGATCGCTTTTTCGGCCCGTTGAATGATCGTACTCTTTCCCGCTCCGCTCGGCCCCGAGAGGATCAGTATCGCCCCGCTCATCGCATCTCCTTCGGAAAACGAACCGTCAACGTCACTTCCGCACCCTGCAGAAGTTTTTTCAGTTTTTTGGGCTTGAGAGCCGTCAGCAGATCGATCAACTCATCGGCATCCAAACGTATATCTTCCTCTTTTTCCTTACCCGTTTCCGCGGGTTCTTCGTCCTCTTCCAGCAGCGAACGGATCCGGGCCACCTCCTCCTCGTCCAGGACACGGGTCGTCTCTTCGTCCACTGTAACCGCAAAATCCTCCGGATTCTCATCCTCCCCTTTGGGACCGGAGAGATCACTTTGCAGCAGTGAGAGAATATCCGAGGGGAGAAAAGGTTTGATGACGCTGTGGTCGTAGCGTTCGTCCAGCGGACGCTCCACGTTGTGGATCCAGACCGTTTCTCCGACGATGAGATGTTCTTGCAGGCTTTCAGGGTCCAGCGCGACCGCATCGTCCACCAAGACCAACTCGTAACGATCCCCGGAGACTTGCTCCGGTCCCGTCACACACTCCAACTCCGCTCCCGCTTTTTCCGTCGCCAGACGGACCATCTCCCGCACCACACGACTGGGAGTGAACAAAAGAACTTTCATAACCGAACTGTCCTTTGAAACGTTTTGTCTGAACAGCTAAGCCTTCCGACAAGTAAACAGAGAAATTTCAGCTGATGGCAAACAACGAAGCCATCCACTCAAAAACAGCACTTTACAAAAAAATATCATTATCTTATATTATAAGAGGGATTATATCGAATATCGGGAAAGTTTGAAGAAAAAGTGGTACGCCCATCAGGATTCGAACCTGAGACCTCCTGAACCGCAATCAGGTGCTCTATCCAGCTGAGCCATGGGCGCATAATTTGGAGAGCAGAATAGTAACCAATCCATCCTTAATCGTTTCTGAAGAATAAGGCAATTTCTAACGGAAACTCCCGGAGTCCGTCAAATCCCTCTAATCCCAAAAAGGATAAAATAGAGTATTCTCATAAAAGAAAGGAGTTGTCATGCTCTCTGAATATCGACAGGAGATCAGCGAACTCAAGCAGAAGAATGCACACTTCGCCAAAATCTTCGAGCGCCACAACGAACTGGATCAAAAGGCCAAAGATGCCGATGAGGGACGTCTGCACCTCAGCGATACCGAACTCGAACAGATCAAGAAGGAAAAACTTCTCCTCAAGGATGAAGCGCTTCGGATGATTCTGCAATACAAAAAAGAACAGACTTCCTAAGCCGCGTCTCCTCAAAAACCCTCCGGATTGAGGAGGCTGAAAAACTGAAATGATTTTTTCCTACACCCTTGAACTCGGCTAATGATAAAATCAAGAGAATCGATAGATCCTCCATCCCCTCTCTTCGAGCAGTGCGGCGGCTTTGGAACACAAGGGCGCATCGATGAGCAGATATTTTCGTTTGATCGCTGCGCCGACTTTCTCACAAAGAAGGTTATGCAACTTCTCCAACTCCTCCGCCTCTTTGCGCAAAACCCGGCTTTTCTTTTTCAAAAACATGATCGTACAGTAGTAATCGTCCAACGCGACGCCCAGATAAATTTCCACCCGTTTGCGACTCCCCAGCTCTTTGGGCGCTATCGCCTTCAGACGCCGACAGACAAGCTTTTTCGAAGCCAGAAACTCCACGATCTCTTTCATTTTTTTCCTTCTTTTTTTGCGACCGGATGATGCTGCAAAACCGTCTCCCGGAGATGGCGCCGCTCGATGTGGGTATAGATCTGGGTCGTCAACAGCGAAGAGTGCCCCAGCAGCTCCTGGACCACCCGCAAGTCAGCTCCGCCGAGGATCAGCGCCGAGGCAAACGAGTGGCGCAGGACGTGGGGAGAGACGCCCAGATACTTTTTGACGATCTTGTAAGCGCTGATCCGGCTGAGGGGCTCACCCCGGTAGTTGAGCCAGAGCGCTTCGCTGCGCAGGTCGCTTTGGGCGAGATACTCTTCGAGTGCCTCCAGCGCGATAGGGGCGAGCGGGACCATCCGCTCCTTCTCTCCTTTGGCGTAGCGGATCTTGAGCCACCCCTCGGCGATGTCCCGACGCTGAGCGGCCAGCGCTTCGCTGATCCGGCAGCCGCTGGCGTAGAGAAAGAGGATCAGCGCATAGTCCCGTTTGCCGATCCAGGTGCTGCGGTCGATACGATCGAGGCCGGAGAGGATCTCGTCGTAGCTCAGATATTTCGGAAGTTCCCTGGGGAGGCGCGCCATCGGAATCGCCAGGCGTTTGTCCGAGAGTTTGCGCTGATGGCAAAAGCGGTAAAAGGCGTTGATGGAGGCAAGCTTGCGGTTCAGGGTGCGTTTGTTTTCGAAGGTGGAGAGGTAGGCGAGGATCTGTTCGGTATCGAGCCTCAAAGGATCGTCGTGGCGCTCCCGGAGTTGACGAAGATCCGAGAGGTAGGCTTCCAGAGTCTTCTCCCCCACCCCCTTGACGATGCGCAGATACTCTTCGAAGGCGTCGAGGAGGTCCCCGTCGGCATTTTGCATTCAGTATCGACTCAGTAGCTCAATTTGCTCAGATCGATCACTTCGTCGTCTTTGTAGAGGCGATTGCCGGCGACGAAAGCGTAATCGTCGACTTCACCCACGTCGTAGATCCGGTCTTTTTTGAGGCTGCTGTCCATTACGATCAGCGCGCCGCTGCGATCGAGGGCGTAGACTTTGCCTCCGACGACGGCGATGGCGGTAAACTGCGCGTAGGGGAAGCTGCGCTGCGCCAGGACTTTGAGCGAGGGGCTCAGCTTGACCACGCGTCCGTCGCCCGTCAGAGCGTAGATCACACCTCCGCTGATCGCCACGTCGGCGATGGGGGCTTCAAACTTGTGCATCGCCCCGGGGGCGGCGCTGATCAACTTTTTGGGCGTCGCGGCGATGATGCGGCCGCCCATCTTTTTGAGGAAGATGACGTTGTTGAGGTTGTAGTCGTTGCCGATGGCCAGTCCCCGGGCGGCGCGGGGATTGCGCGGATCGATCAGCAGGAGTTTGCCGTCGAGCGTCGGGACGACGACGATCCCCTGCATCACGATCGGATTGGCGATGCGGGTATCGACGGCGAAAGCCCGTCCCACCTTCGCCGAAATCGTCGCTTTGTTGGCCGGGATGCTGTAGACGCCGAAGACATTGTTTTGCGCCACGTAATAGATTCGATTGCCGACAATGGTGGCGGAGACGAGAGGAAGATCGAGTTTCCCTTTTTTGATCACTTTGCCGCTGTGACGGTCGAGAATGAGGAGTTGGCCCGTATCGTCGGCGGCCAGGACGTATCTGGAGGATTGGTTGACGTAGTGGAAACCTTTGGGGAGTTTGACACTTCCCATTCCGCTGCGCGTCAGGTAGCTGCCGTCGCTGAAGGTGACACCGTCACGCAGAATGGAGACCGCCTCCTTGCCGGTTTTGCTGATGGCGGCGGAAGCGCTCACCGTCTCTTTGGGTTCGAAACTCTTGCGTCCGCTGCAGCCGCCAAGCAGCAGAGCCACCGTCAAAAGGGCCAGGGCCGAGATCCATACGCGTCGCATCGTCATCCTTTATTGCAGAGTGTAGTGCCGCAGCAGCCGGGCGATTCCGGCGACGGGAGAGGCTTCGGAGACCAGCGCCAGCTGCTGACGCGCCTCATCCTTCTTCCCGGCTTTGAGTGCCAGGTAGGCTTTTTCGACCAGGGAGAGGTCGTGATAGTACCGCGAATTTCCCGCTTTGTCCCGGAGCACCGCTTCGTGGTAGCGCGCCAGATCCGAAAGCATCGGGTCCTTGGAAGCCGCCAGCGTCTTGAGAGGGGAGACTTCCCGCTTCTTCACCGCCTGCGCGTAACGGTAGAGCGCGTAGAGTTTGGGGTTGTCGCTTTTGAGCTCCTCCAGCGCTTTCGTATCGGCGGGGTTTTTCTCCAGGCGCAGTAGAGCTTCGTTGGCCTGAGCGAGGCGATGATCCTGCCAGGCACCGTAGAGCGCCTTTCCGCCGAAGGCAAGCACGAGTATGATCCCCAACGCCCAAATCTTGACTTTGTGTTTTTTATAAACTCGCTCCAGGCGAAACGCACTCTCGAGAAGTTTCTCGTCGCTGCTGAGCTCCTCTTTGACATATCTCACTTCATCTTTCAAACTCACATAGACTCCTTACGCCATTTTTATTGATAACATTTGGGTTATTATACTGGGTTGAGACTTTTTTCAGGTTTTTGAACCCTACATTCGTCAGTTGAGAGTGAATTCGCTCAGCGGACAAAGGCTGATGGATCCGCTTCGCGGATCGGCATTGGGGCAGTAGGCATTGGATATATTTTCAGCTTCATTTCCCGCAAACGTGTCGTGAAGCGGCTCTCCAGAATTTCTCATTTCTATTTTCTCTCTTTTCAATCGCGGAACTTTGATGAACGTCAAAGTTCCGCGATCGTCGCCCCCATATTCCCCGGCATCCGGTAGAAGTTCTTCACCCGGGGATGACGCTTCAAATACTCACTCACCACCCGGGCGAGGACTCCGGTGCCGGTGCCGTGGATGATCTCCACTTCGCCGATGCCGTGCAGCAGAGCGTTGGAGAGAAAGGCATCGAGGGCCTCTTCGGCCTCTTCGGCCCGCATCCCCAGCAGCTTGATATGCAGCGATGCCCGGTCGCTCTTTTCAACCTTGACCCCCGTGCCAGATTTCGGCTTCGGCTTTTTAATCTTTGGAGTCAAGGGGGCGGGACGCAACCCTTTGAGGGGAACGCGCATCTTCATCCCGTCGACGGAGATCATCGCCTCCTTCTCTTTCATCGAGAGAATCTCTGCGCTGTGGGAGCGGTACTTGACCCGGTCGCCGACTTTCAGCTGGGGCAGTGGCGTCTCCTTCTCTTTGACCCGGGCGCGGGATTTGTGGCGGTGGGCTTCGTTGAGCAGTTGCCTCGCTTCGGCGTTTTCCGCCTTTTTCAGCGCCGCCAGGGCCCGCTTGGTCGCCGCGTTGTAGCGGTTCTCCAGGGTCGCCAGCACCTTGCGCTGCTCTTCGCGCATCTTCTCCTCCGCTTCCGAGAGAGCACGCTCTTTGCGCCGGAGCTCTTCGCTCCCGCGCTCGAGCTCTTCGATCTTCCGGCGCATTTCGGCCTCCAAGCGGGTCGACTGTTCGATCAGTTCGTTGAGCCGCTCCTTGTCCTCCCCGAAATACTCCCGGGCTTTCTCGACGATGTTGCGGGGGATCCCGTAGCGCTCGGCGGTCTCGAAAGCGTAACTCTTGCCGATGCTTCCTTGCAAAAAGGTATAGGTGGGACGGCGACGCTCTTCGTCGTAAAGCGCGGCGACCAGCTCCACCTCCTCTTCTCCGGCCATCAGAGAGGCCAGGCGTTTGTGGTGGGTCGTCACCACGAAGGTCATCTCCCGCCTGCGCAACTCCTCGAGCAAAACCCGAAAGAGGCTCGCCGCTTCATCGGCATCGGTCCCCAGCTCGATCTCGTCGATGCCGACCAGGGCGTCACGCTCCCGGAAGAGTTTGGAAAACTCCAGCATCCGCCCCGCGAAGGTGGAGATGTCGTTCTTGACCGACTGGGGATCGTCAATGATCGCTTCGATCCGCCGGTAGTGGCCGATGCGGGTCTCGGAGGCTTTGCAACGAAACGGGAGCAGATACTTGCTCATCCAGACCGCCGAGAGGATCGATTTGAGCAGCATCGTCTTTCCCCCGGCGTTGACCCCCGTGACCAGGACGATGGGCTTGGCCACGTCGATGCTGATGGGCACGGGATTTTCCAGGGCGGGGTGGGCAAAATCCCGCAGGATCACCTCCCGCCCCTTGTCCGGCAGGACAAATTCGTAATCCCGGCTCCTGGCGAAGCGTACACGGGCCTGATAGTGATCGAAGCGGTCGAACTGCCGATCCAGATAGCGCAGGAATCGCTCCCAGCGATGCAAAACCTGTGAAAATTCCCGGGCGTAGCGCCAGTGGATCGCCTCCCGGCGGCTCAACAGCTCCGACTCCCGCTCCTTGAGGCTGCGCACCTTCTCGGGTAGGACGTAGAAGAAACCGCCGGCGCTGCGCCCCACCACCGTCGCCTTGAGCACCGAGGAGAAACCGCCGCGCACCAGGAGCGTCTCTTCGCCGTTTTGGAGGTGAAGCTGCTGATCCACCAGGTAATCCCGCAGCCGCTCGGAGCGGGTCATACCGTAAAGAGTCTCCCGGATCGCTTCGCGGTTGCGCCGCAGCGCTTCCGCGATATCCAGCAACTCCGGTTCCCTCTCGGGGTTGAGCTCCCCCTCGTCGGTAAAATAGCTTCCGATCTCGGCCACCTCCTCGGGGACTTCGATCTCGGCGATCCAGCTTCCCGCAGGCTCGGGCAGCTCCAGAGCCCGCAGGCGATTGAAATAGCGCAGCATCTTCACGAAATCGAAGATCTCCTCCAACCCCAGCACGGCCTGTTTCGACAGCCGCATCAAGCGATCCTCCAGCCCGGGCATCTGCGGAGGCTCGGGGATCTCCACCTTGCCTAGCGCCCGCACAAAGCGGTAATGCTGATGGATATCCCCCTCCATCGCCACCGGCTTGGGGCGGGCGAAAAAGGAGCTGAAGGATTGGAGGTAGTCGCCGAGGTCGAGTTTTTCCGGGAGAGTTCGGCTCATTGGGGAGTGCCTGCGGCACAGTCGCAAGTCGCAAGTCGCAAGTCGCAAGTCGACGGTATTCCGAATCCCGAGAATGGATAGCGGAACTTCTGGGATTCGTCATCCAAAATCCAAAATCCAAAATCCAAAATCATTCTCCATTCTCCATTCTCAATTCTCCACTCCTCAGCGTTCTCCCCGTATCTGATACGTAATATCCCCCGCCCCGAAAGCGGCAATCAGCCCTTCACGAAATTCCCGGATCGGGTGCCCCTTTTCGTCGAGAATCTTGACCACCCCGTCTTCACGGGTCACCCGCTCGGCCAGGATCGGCTGATAGCGGCTGAAGGCCCCTTTGAGGTCGATGGGGATTTCGATCTCCCCGGCGGACCAAATCGGCAGGATTACCAGTTCATCGACCCCCTCGAAGCACTCCACGAAACCTTTGAGATTGTCAAGGGTCCGGGTGTATTTGTGCGGCTGCCAAATCACCTTGAGACGGGGCAGCCCCCGCATCTGCCGGAAAGTCTTTAGCGCTTCGAGGGTCGCACGGATCTCCGTCGGATGGTGGCCGTAGTCGTCGATGACGACGCAGTGCTCATCGTTTTGGATGATGTCGAAGCGCTTTTTGATCCCCCGATAGTTGCGCAGACGCTCCCGAATCGCCTCCGGCTCTTCGCCCAGCTCCATCGCCGCGAGAATCGCCAGCGCGGCATCCAGCGCGATGTGCGCTCCGAAACCGAACACTTCGAACACCCCCAAATCTCTCAGCTCGAAACGGGTGTGAGGCTCGCCTTCACAAAGCGTGTATTCGATCTTTTTCAAATCACGGGAGGGATAGAGGCGGATCGCGTCGATATCGAGCGAAGCCAGAAAGGGGTCTTCTGCGTTGAGCACCCGGATCTTCGCCAGGTCCAGGAACTTGCGATAGGCGTTGTAGAAGCGCTCCTCGTCGTACTCGTAATACTCCATATGCTCGGGCTCGACGTTGGTGACGATCGCCAGATAGGGGTGGGAGTTGAGGAAGCTCTCGTCGCTCTCATCCGCTTCGAAAACCACCCGGTCGTTGGGGGCGCTGCGGACGTTGGAGCCGAACTCTTTGCTGATGGCGCCGATGAGGGCGTTGGTGCCAGGCAGCAAAGAGGCCAGCATCGCCGAGGTGGTGCTCTTGCCGTGAGCTCCTCCGACGGCGTAGACCTCTTTGTCTCCCAGGATGAATTTGAGCGCCTCTTTGCGGCTGAGCAGCTCGATCCCCAACTCCTTCGCCCGTTTGTACTCGACGTTGCTGGGGCGCACCGCCGCCGAATAGATCACCCGGTCCGCCCCCTCCACCGCATCGGGATGGTGCGGGATCGTAATCTTCGCCCCGTAATTGAGCGCCAAGTCGTCGGTGATTTCGCTCTGGCGCATATCGCTGCCGCTGATCGTATGCCCCTGCCCCGCCAAAAACTTCGCCAGAGCCGAAAGCCCGATGCCGCCTATGCCGATGAAATGGATCTTCATAATGCCTCCGGCGTGCTGCCGAAGGCAGCGTCATTGGGCATTGGGCATTGGACATTGTGTGCGCCTACGGCGCGACCGGAAGTCACCGGAGTTTTATGAAGAAGTCTTTCCAATCCAAAATCCAAAATCCAAAATCCAAAATCCCTCACTTCTCCACTCCTCACTCCTCACTTTTTTTGCTGTTCTCTTCCATCTTCGCCAGGAGCTCTTTGCCCTCTTTGACCTCTTTGGCGAACATTTGAAGCAGAATATCTCTGGGCTGAACGAAGTTGGTGATGAAAAAGGCGGTGGCGTCGTTGGGGTTGATCGATTTGACGTCGGCCAGGTTTTCGATAAAGCTGTCAAAATCGTGCCCCGCCGTCACCGCGGCGGCGTGGATCATCATCGCATCCCGCAGCTCCTCTTCGGTGATGAGATAGTAGAGCACGAGGAAGATCTCCTTGGCCCCCTTGCGGTCGTTTTCACTGTAACGCTGAATCCCGTGTTCGTAGATCGCCCGTGCCGTCGCCCACTGCTCCGGATCGCTCATATCGAATTTTTTGCCTTCGCTCAGAGTCTGCGCCAGACGATCGAAGGCTTCGTTGACGATGAAGGTAAAAATTTCATCGATCTCTTCACGATCCGCCTCCATCAAAAGCTTGGCGTCGAGCAGCTGGTATCCCTTGGCGATGGAGCGCTCCGCCTTCATCTCCTCCTCCAGACGCTTCAGATTCTCCTGAAACTGAGGATCCTTCTTCAGCGCCTCCAGATCGATGGATTCTTCGTTATTGTTTTGCATTGTTCATTCCGTCCCTCTTCTATTTTTCAACCGCGTTGCCAAGCAACGCCCCACGATCCGACATCCAACATACATCATCCATCATCCGACATCCCCCAAAAAGTCGGCCAGCCTCTGCAGGGCTTCTCGCATCGGCTCCTCTTCGTAAACGAGCGCCAGGCGCACAAACCCTTTCCCTACCCCTTCACGGCCGAGGAAACTGCCGGGCAAAACTTTGAGATTATAGCGTCGATAGAGCTCCCGGGTAAAGGCGAGTTCATCCCCGACCTCCATCCAGATGTAAAAAGTCGCCTCCGGGGCCTTGATCCCCAGGATCTCTTCGGCGAGTTCGAAATTCCGTCGGTACTTTTCCCGAAAAGCATCGACGTGCTCCCCCTCCGCCCAGGCGACCGCCGCCGCCCGCTGAAGCGGCAAAGGAGAGGCGCAGCCGACGTAGGTCCGATAGCGCAGGTACTCCCGCAGCACCTCCCGGTCGCCGGCGATGAAACCGCTGCGAAGTCCCGGAGCGCTGGAGCGTTTGGAGGCGGAGTTGACTACCAAGACGTTGTGAAACTCCCCATTGCCCACGGCGACGCTCGCCTCCAGGAGCGAAGGGAGAGGCTCCCGCAGCCAGAGATCGATGTAGCACTCGTCGTTGAGGAGCAAAAAATCGTGTTTCAGCGCCAGGCGTACCCACCTTTTCATCGTCTCGAAGGGCATCACCGATGCGGTAGGGTTGTTGGGCGTGTTGAGGATCACCAGGTCGCAGCCTGCGAGCAGCTCCTCGTCGACGGAAGGCTGGAAATCGTTCTCGGGAGTGAGATCGAGATGGACGATCTTCGCCCTCGAAGCGATGGCCGCCCCTTCGTAGATTTGATAAAAAGGGTTGGGAAAAGCCATCACCGGCGCGTCTCGATCGTGCAGCCAAAACTGCGGAAAATTGAAGAGCAACTCCCGCGTGCCGAAACTCGGAATCAACTGCTCCATCGAAAGCTCCAGACCGAAACGCTTATGTAGATACTCCAGCATCGACGATTTGAGGTACTCTTCTCCGGCCGTCTTGGGATATTTGTTCAGCAGCGCGGCTGCGTCGCAGAGCTCCCGCCGGATAAACTCCGGCGTCTCGAACTGCGGCTCCCCGATCGTCAGGCTCATCGGGGTATGCTCGGAAGCGGGCTCGATGTCCGCCAACAGTCGCGTCAATTTCTCGAAGGGATAGGTTTCAAATTGCATGGTTCTCCTTGGGGAGAAGAGAAGTAACCAGTAACCAGTAACCAGAAATTGGTTCTTTTGCCAAATTTCCAATTTCTAATTCCCAACTCCTAATTTCCATCTCCTCACTTGTTTTTAACGATCCATTCGAGGATCTGATTCTCCAGCAGGCTTCCTTTCCAGCGCTCGGGGCCGTTGTAGAGGATCACGACGGTATAGAGCTTTCCGGAGCGTGCTTTGACGTAGCCGGCGATGTTTTTGGCGTCTTTGAGGGTGCCGGTCTTCATCCAAGCCCTTTTGCGCACCGGCGTAGCGCGAAAACGCCGCTTGATCGTCCCATCGACGCCGGCGATGGCCAGGCAGGACATCCAGGTCCAACCGTAGCGGCGGTAGGCATCCTGCAGCAGGCGGTGAAGTGCGCGGGCCGTGGTGCGGGTCCGCCGGGAGAGGCCGCAGCCGTTGTCCAGGATCGTCTCGCGTCCAAGGATTCCCCGGGCCCCCAGTATGGCGCGCACCGCTTTGCGCCCCTTGGCTACGGTGGCGGGTGCGCCGTAACGTTTGGCGCCCAGCAGGAGAAAAATGTGTCGGGCGTAGAGATTGTTGGACATTTTGTCCGTCTTGGCAAGGATACGGATCAACGGCACCGAATAGTGGGTCATCAACGGGCGGGCATCCGCCGGCATCGTCCGCAGCTTGAACCGACCGTGATAGTCGATCCCCGCCCGCTTCATCTCGTCGGTCAATGCGTAATAGAAAGCGTAGTAGGGGTGGCTCAGGACATTTTGGATCGTACGCGGAGAGCATCGCTTCGAGAGCGTCCCCGAAAGTGTCACCGTGGGCACCCCGTCCTCGGCACGACGGATGCGCACAAGCGGCCAGGAGTAGCGTCCCCGACAGGAGCGGTTCGTCACTTTGAGATTGTTGACGACACGGTAACTCCTGTCGGGAATCGACTTGCTGACGACGGGACGGCCTGAGCGGGTATCTACGGTGATCCGGCAGAGATGGTCGTCGAACATCAGCGCATCGGGCATCGCATTGTATTCGCTGTAGAGATGCCGGTCGAAGCCGGAGCTGATCCGGTTTCCCACGGCGAAGAAACTGCGATCGATAAGGATATTTCCTGTGATTTTACGGATTCCGAGGCGTTTGAGGCGGGAGACGATCGTGGGAATGTCTTTGCAGGAGAGGGTCGGATCGCCGTAGGCTTTGACGATCAGGTCGCCGTCGAGGACCCCTCCGCGCAGGCGTCCGCGTATGAAAAAGCGCGTCGGCCAGCGAAAATCTTTGCCCAGTTCGATCAACGCCGCGTAGGTCGTCGCGAGTTTGATCACCGAAGCGGGCCGGCGGCTCTCATCGGCCCGGTAATCGGCAAGCACCCGGCCGCCGCGTGTTTCGCTGATGAGGAGGCTCACTTGCGAGGGGGCGATCTTGTCTTTTTGCAAAAAAGCGTCGATCGCCGTCGGCAAAGAGGCCGAAAGCCAGAGGGTTATCCCCAGCAGAAGCGTAAGAATGCGCCGCAGTCTCATCCCTCTTCCCGCTTTTGATAGGCGGCATAGAGTCGCCGCATCGCTTCTTCGAGATTTTCACGGGAGGTCGCGGCGTTGAGGCGCATAAAGCCACTGCCGGCTTCCCCGAACGACACTCCGGGATTGAGCGCGAGACGGGCTTCGTCGACGAAGAAGCGTTTCAGGGCATCGTCGTCGAGCTCCATCGCCCGGCAATCCAGCCAGATCAGATAGGTCGCCTCCACGGGAAGCGGGCGGATCTTGGGGGTATGCTCCAGAAGAAAGCTCCGCACGTAGGCGATGTTCTCTTCGTAGATCTTCAGCATCGCCTCCAACCAACCCTCCCCCTCTCGGTAGGCCGCTTCCAGCGCCACGATACCGAAGCAGTTGCCGTTGTCGAGACCGGCGGTTTCGTGGGCCAGACGGTAACGCCGGCGCAGCGAATCGTCGGGAACGATGGCGAAGGAGGTATTGAGCCCCGCGATGTGGAAGGTCTTGGAGGGGGCGTGAAGCACCAGCGAACGTTTCGCCATTCCCGGCAGAGCCGCGAAGGGAAGATGCCGCCGGGCATAGACGATGTCGGCGTGAATCTCGTCGGAGACGACGATCAGGTCGTGGCGCTCGGCGATTTGCGCAAGGCGGGAGAGTTCCGCTTCGCTCCAGGCCCGAGTGCTCGGATTGTGCGGGGAGCACAGCAGCAGGAGCTTCGCCTCGGCCGCTTTGGCTTCCAAATCGTCGAAGTCGATGCGGCACCCCTCTTCCGTGACAATCAGACGGTTTTCGACCAAGCGGCGTTTGTGGTGCTTGACCGCTTTGAGAAAAGGAGGGTAGATCGGTGTCTGGACGATCACACCCTCTCCGGGAGCGCTATAGGCTTCGATGGCCAGATTGAGCGAGATCACGACGCCGTGCTCGGGGACGATCCACTCCCGCTCGATTTCCCAGCCGAAACGACGGCGGACCCAGCCGATCACCGCGTCGTAAAACCCCTCTGTGTATTCACTGTAGCCGTAGACCGGATGCTCCGCCCGCCTGCGAAGCGCCTCCTGTACCGCCTTCGGTGCCGAAAAATCTCCGTCCGCCACCCAGAGCGGGATCAGGTCCGAACGCCCGAAACGCTCCTGCAGGGCATCCCACTTGCTAGCACCGGTGCCGCGCCGATCGACATAGCGGGGACTGTCCATCGACTCCTCACTGCTCATTGCTCACTCCTCGCTCGATCAGAGCGTTCCCTGCTCGTACATCGCCCGCAGCTTCTCTTTCTCTTTTTCACGCTTGAGTTTCTCCGCCAGCTTGGCCCGGAAGGCTTTGACGTCGAAGCCCAGCCACATCAGCAGCGGCGAAGCGATGAAGATCGAGGAGTAGGTACCGACGATGATACCGATCATCAGGGTGAAGGCGAAACCGTGGATGATCTCTCCGCCGAAGAAGTCCAGCGTAAAGACGACGAAGAACGTCGTCAAAGAGGTCAAAACGGTCCGCGAGAGGGTCCGCGTGACCGATTCGTTGATGATGCCGGCCAGATCGGGATCCTTGATCGTCTTGATCCCTTCCCGGATCCGGTCAAAGACGATGATGGTGTCGTTGAGCGAATATCCCAGCAGGGTCAGGATCGCGGCGAGAATGTCGAGATTGACTTCGATGTTGAAGAGGATGATCGCTCCCGTCGCGATGCTCACGTCGTGGATCAGGGCCGCCACCGAGGCCAGAGCGAAACGCCACTCGAAGCGTACCGAGACATAGATCAAAATGCCCAGGATCGCCAGGAACATCGCCATCAGCCCTTTCTCTTTCAGCTCGTTTCCGATCTTGGGGCCGACCATATCGACCCGTCGGACTTCGAACTTGCCCGTATCCTTGAGCATCTGTCGCACCTGGTCTCCGACATCCTTGCCGACCGATTTGGAAGTGCTTTTGGTCCGGATCACCACTTCGCTTTTGCTGCCGAAGTAGGTAACCGTGGCGTTTTCGAACGCTTTGTTCTTCTCGAGATCCTTCCGAATCTTTTCGAGAGGGGCTTCCCCGTCGTAGCGCAGCTGGATCAGGGTCCCCCCGGCAAAGTCGATGCCGTAGTTGAAGCCTTTGAAGAAGATCAAACCCCAGGAGATCAGCACCAGCGTCAAGGAGAGCAGGCCGAAGCGCCGGCTCGCCCCCATAAAATCGATCGGTTTATCGTATTTGAAAAGTTCCATTGCGGCTCCTAGACTTTGATGCCGAACCAGAAGTTCAGCTTCTCTTTCTTGATGTTAGGCAAAAGCATCTGATAGATACCGTGGGTGCCCAGGATCGCCGTCAGCATCGAGGCGAGAATACCGATGCTCATCGTCAGCGCGAAGCCCTTGATGGGGCCGGTCCCGTAAGCGTAGAGCACCACCGCCGAGATCAGCGTCGTGACGTTGGCGTCCCAGATCGCGGTAAAGGCGTTGGCATACCCCTCTTCGATCGCCTTGGGGATCGACGCGCCGCTGCGCAGGAGCTCCCGGATCCGCTCATTGATGATAACGTTGGCATCGACGGCCATA
Organism: Campylobacteraceae bacterium; assembly: GCA_027080995.1. Taxonomy (GTDB): domain Bacteria; phylum Campylobacterota; class Campylobacteria; order Campylobacterales; family Sulfurovaceae; genus Nitratifractor. The sequence continues at coordinate 14,270 of JALWNT010000034.1, forward strand.
CCGACGGTCAGGACGATACCCGCCATCCCCGGCAGAGTCAGCGTCGCGCCGAAGAGCGACATAATCGCCAGGATGAGAAAGAGGTTCGCGACCAGCGCGATGTCGGCGATCGCTCCCGCCATCCCGTAGTAGATGATCATAAAGAGTACGACCATCACGAAGCCCAGAACCAGCGCGATCGTGCTTTGGCGGATGCTGTCGGCACCGAGACTGGGTCCGATGCTGCGCTTTTCCATCACGTAGACGGGAGCCAGCAGGGCGCCCGAGCGCAGGGCGATGGCGACGTCGTTGGCTTCGTTGAGCGTGAAGTTCCCGGAGATTTGCCCGGAACCTCCGCCGATCCGTTCTCGGATCACCGGGGCGGAGTAGACTTTGTTGTCCAGGACGATCGCCATCCGCTTGCCGACACTCTTGCCGGAGAAGTCGCCGAAGATCCGGGCCCCTTCGCCGTTGAGCTTGAAGTTGATCACCGGCTGGTTGTTCCGGTCGAAGCCGACCTTCGCGTCGGTGAGCATCGAGCCGTCGAGGATCGGGATCGCCTTGAGGAGATATTTCTCCTTGGGGTTTTTAACATCGGGAAGGATCACATCGCCGTATTTTTTCGCTTCGGCGGGCGTCATCGTATAGACTCGCGCGGCCCGGTCTTCGTCGACGGCCATCATCTGCAGATGCGCCGCCCGGGCGATGAGCTCACGGATCCGCTGCTCGTCGGCGGGCGTCTTGACCCCGGGGACTTCGACGAGGATCTTGTCGGTCCCCTGCTTGGCAACAGTCGGCTCGGCGAGGCCGAACTGGTCGAGGCGGTTACGGATCGTATCGACGGCCTGGTCGATCGCCTGCTTTTTGGTCCGCGCGATCTCCTTGGGCGTCAGGCTCAGGGTGAACTGCCCCTTGTTTTCGACGATCTGGACGCCTTGGAGCTCTTTTTGGAGCAGCTCTTTGGCTTTGGGGATGTCGTCGGGATCGAGCACTTTGAAGGTGACTTTGTCCCCGTTGATTCCCAGTTCGTCGATGACGATGTCGTTGTCCTCCAGGACATATTTGACCGTCCCCGCGATCGATTTGAGCCGCGATTTGATCGCTTCGTCACTCTTGACCCCCAGGAGCATATGCAAACCTCCCTGCAGGTCGAGCCCCAAAGTGATCTTCTTGCCGTGCTGGCTCTGCAGCAGAGAGGGCAGCGAGAAGACCACTCCGAAAATCAGGGCGAAGATGAAGATCACCACCCGGTAGTTGAGTCGTCCCATCCCGACCCGACCTTAGGCTTCGATCTTCCGAGCGACATAGGCGCGGTCGAGTTTGACGATCACGTTGTCGGCGAGTTTGATCTTGAGGTACTCCTCTTCAGGTTTGACGATTTCAGCGATCAAGCCGCCGTTGGTGACGATCTTGTCCCCTTTTTTGAGGGATTCGAGCATCGCTTTGTGGGCCTTTTGCTGCTTCTGCTGAGGCCGGATAATGAGAAACCAGAAGATGACAAAGAGTAGAATAAGGGGAAGAAACTGTGCAAGCGCGCCTTGTGACATGGAGCATCCTTTTGTGGAATAAAATTTCGGCCCATTTTAGCAGTTCAAGGATAACAGGGGGCTTGACGGCCGCCGCGGCGGGATCCGCCTTTGTCTACCTCGACGCCACAGGATGGAGCAACCCCTGGATCGAAACGCCCCTCGCCCTGCTCTTCTTCTGGCTGCTTCTCTTCGGAGACCCGAGGCTCTGGGCCTGGACGGGCTTCTTCCTCGGCCTTTTCTGGTTTCACTGGATCGGCGTCAGCTTCCTCCACTACGGCCACCCCTGGGCGATCCCCTTCGTCGATCTGGCCGTCGCCCTCACCTACGCCCTCCTCTTTTGGATCCTCGCCCGTTTCGCCGAGTTTCTGACCCCGCATATCCCCCGTTTACTACAAAAAACATTCAACATCCAACATCCAACATCCAACATCCATAGCTCATACCCCAAAGCAATTCTGCTTTGGGGTATGAGCTACATCCACCCCTTCGGCTTCGACTGGTTCAAGCCCGAACTCACCCTCGTGCATACCCCTTTCGGTATCGACAAGGCGCATTTCGCCGCGTTGCTTCTGGCTCTACTTTTTTTCGAATCGTTTCTGCACTCCGTGAAACTGAAAAATCCCCAAAAAAGTCTTTTTTCGCTTCTTCTCAGCCTGCTGTTTCTCTGGCTCTCCCTCGCCCCGGCCAAGATCCTCGTTCTTTCCAATGACCCCGAGGGACGCATCGCACTTGCGGGTACCCGTATCCCCGTCGAAGCCAAATGGAACCCCGACAACTTTCTTCGCGAATACCGTACCGTCCTGGAGCAAATCGACCGGGCCATTGCCGCGGGCAAAAAGGCCGTCCTCCTCCCCGAATCGGTCCTCCCGGTCTTTCTCAACCGCGAACCTCGAATCCTCGACGTCCTCGAGCGCCGCTCCCAAAAGATCGACATCGTCGTCGGCGCCCTATACTCCCTCCGCGGACAAAACCGCAACTCCGCTTACTGGTTCCACCGGGGCCGCTACCAAGTCGCCGACAAAATCGTCCTCGTCCCCTTCGGCGAAGCCAACCCCCTGCCCTCCTGGGCCGGCCGATGGGTCAACGCGATCTTTTTCGACGGCGCCCCCGACTACCTTCCCGCCCGGCATCCGACGGACTTTCACATCGACGGCCGCGCCTACCGCGCCGCCGTCTGCTACGAAGGCACCAGCGAGCGCCTCTACGCCGACCGTCCCGCCCGCATCCTGATGATGAGCAACAACGGATGGTTCACCCCCTCGATCGAAGCGACACTGCAAAGACTTCTGCTGGAGTATTACAGCCGCAAATACGGGACGACGATCTACCACGCCGTCAATATGGGACCGTCGTATGTCGTTGTAAATCCGAAAGATCGAAAGTCTATTTTCCAATAAATCTTTTGCATCGAGTCCGCTATAATCACTTCAAAAAGGAGCTGTGATGTCCATCGATCCGCAGACGATAGAAAATGCCCTTCAGATTCTGGAGGAGGAGGTGGTCCCGGCGCAGGGGTGTACGGAACCGATCGCCATCGCCTTCGTAGCCGCCAAGGCGCGGGAGTTTCTCCCGCCCGACGAGACGGTACAGAAGATGGTTGTGCGGGTATCAGGCAACATCATCAAAAACGTCAAAAGCGTCGTCGTCCCCGGAAGCGGGGGGATGGTCGGCATCGAAGTGGCCGCGGCAATGGGCCTGCTTTACGGTGATGCGTCGCGGGATATGATGGTCATCAGCGGGATCACCGAAGCGCAGATGGAGGAGGTGCGCCAATGGATGCGAGAGAACCTCATCGAAGTGATCCACGAAAACACCCCCATCAACCTCTACGTCACCGTCGAACTCCATACCGAAAAAAGCTGCATCAGCGTCGAAATCAAACACCTCCACACCAACATCACCAAAATCACTCGCAACAAAGAGGTGGTCTTGGAGCAACCCTGCAACGACGGCGTCTTCAACACCCCCGCGGAGCAGCGCCAGAAACTTTCGGTCAGACTGATCTACGACATCGCACAGAGCATCGATATCGAGCGGGTCCGGCCGCTGTTGGAGCAGGTGATCCGCTACAACTCCGAAATCGCCAGGGAGGGGCTCTCGGGCAACTGGGGCGTCAACATCGGCAGAGTGATCGAAGAGCACATCGCGGAGGGCTTCTACGGCGACGATGTGCGCAACCATGCCGCCGCCTTCGCCGCGGCGGGGAGCGACGCCCGGATGAGCGGCTGCGCCCTGCCGGTCATGACCACCAGCGGCAGCGGCAACCAGGGGATGGCCGCCTCTCTCGCCCTCATCGACTACGCCGATCGGATGGGGCTCGATGAGGAGAACCTGATGCGGGCGCTCTTTTTCTCCCACCTGACGACGGTCCACATCAAAACCCGAGTCGGCCGCCTCAGCGCCTACTGCGGCGTCATCTGCTCCGCCGCTGCCGTCGCCGGAGCCCTCTGCTTCATCAACGACAAAGATTTCGAAACCGTCTCCCACGCCATCGCCAACACCCTCGGCGACGTCTCGGGAATCATCTGCGACGGGGCCAAAGCCTCCTGCGCGATGAAGATCTCTACCACGATCTACGCCGCCTTCGACTCCTACGTCCTGGCGACCCACGGCAAATACCTCCACGGCGGCGACGGGATCGTCGCGCATGACATCGAAGAGACCCTCGACTACATCGGCCGCCTCGCCCAGGACGGGATGCGGACCACCGACGAAGTGATCATCGACATCATGAACGGCAACAAAGGCGCCCGTTCGTGAGCGGCCACACACCCGAGCGCTACGATCTGATCATCGTCGGCGGAGGCGCCACAGGAGCCGGTGTCGCGCTCGACGCCGCGCTGCGGGGGCTCAGGGTCCTGCTGCTCGAACGCAACGACTTCGCCGAAGGGACCAGCAGCCGAAGCACCAAACTCGTCCACGGGGGAGTCCGCTACCTCGAAGCCGCCGTCAAACATCTCGACAAAGAGCAGTACGCCCTGGTCAGGGAGGGGCTGAGCGAACGGCAGATCTTTCTGCACAACGCCCCGCACCTGGCCCACCCTCTGCAGCTTCTTACCCCTCTCTACCGCTGGAGCCAGGTCCCCTACGTCTATGCCGGCCTCGTCCTCTACGACCTGCTCTCGGGCCGGGCGAGCCTGGGGCGCAGCCGGCTCCTGGGCCCCTCCACCGCCCGCAAACGCAGCCCCGGCATCCAGGCGGAAGGGCTCAAGGCCGCAGTCAGCTACTGGGACGGGGCCTTCCGGGACAGCCGGATGGTCGTCGCCCTCCTCCAGAGCGCCGTGGAGCGGGGGGCCGTCGTCCGCAACCACACCGAAGTGACGCAGCTGCGCAAAGAAGAGGGGCGCATCGTCGGTGTCCGGGCGCGCAGCCGCCTCGACGGCACGGAGCGGAGCTACGACGCCCGCCTCGTCGTCAACGCCACCGGCCCCTACGCCGACACCCTGCGCCGGATGGACGACCCCGGCCTCGCCCCGCTGATGATTCCGAGCCGGGGCGTACACATTATCCTGCCCAAACGCTTCCTCCCCGGCACAGAGGGGATCCTCATCCCCCGCACCCGTGACGGACGCGTCCTCTTCGTCCTCCCCTACCTCGACTACTGCCTCGCCGGGACGACCGACGAGGAGGGGCCGCTCGAGGAGGACCCCCGGCCGAGGGAGGAGGAGATCGACTACCTTCTCGAGCATCTCAACGGCACCTTCGACCTGCGGGTCGAACGCAGCGCGATCCTCGCCGCCTTCGCCGGCCTGCGCCCGCTGGTACGCAAACCCGGCGCCCACTCCACCGCCGAGCTGGTCCGCGAATACATCACCGAACTCTCCCCGGGAGGGATGCTCACCATCACCGGCGGCAAATGGACCAGTTACCGGGCGATGGCCGAAGCCGCCGTCGACAAGGCGCTCGATGCCCTCGGCGAGGCGCTCCGCCCCTGCCGCACCCGCGACTACCCCGTCGTCGGCAGCCGCGAAGCACGGGCCAAGACGCTCGATCGCCTACACGGCGCGGGGCTCGCGGAGGAGGAGGCCCGCCATCTCTACGCCCACTACGGCGACCGCAGCCTCGCCATCCTCGATCTGGCGAAGCGGGAAAATCTCAGCGGGCGCCTGCACCCCGGCCATCCTCTCCTGCGTGCCGAACTCCTCTACACCCTGCGCGAAGAGTGGGTCCGCAAACCTCTCGACTTTCTCGTGCGCCGCGCCTCGCTGGGGCTTCTGGACCCGCGGGCGGCCCGGGAGTGCCTGCCGGCGGTCCTGGAGATGATGCGGGAGGAATGCCGCTGGGACGAAGCCACCCTGCAGGCACGACGGCAGGAAGCCCGGATGCGGCTCGGTTTTTAGGAGAGATCGCGATGGGCTTTTACGCCGCCTTCGGCGACGGGCCGATCCTCGCCGCCCACCGGGGGCGCCGGGAGCTGCGTCCGGAGAATACGCTCTGCGCTTTCGAAGCGGCGCTGGGGCACTGCGACCTCATCGAACTCGACGTCCAGCTCAGCCGTGACAAAGAGTGGATCGTCTGTCACGACCCGACGCTGGAGCGGACCACCGATGTCGAAAAGCGTTACCCCGGCCGGTTCCGGCCCCGCCGGCTCATCGAACACCCCTTCGACACGCTGCGAAGCCTCGATGCGGGGGGATGGTTTCTCGAGCGCGACCCTTTCGGGGCGCTGCGGTCGGGGAAAGTGCGCCCCGAAGAGATCGAAGCCCTCCTCCCCCAGCGCCTCCCCTCACTCGCAGAGGCCCTCCGCTTCGGCACTGAGCACAAAATTCCTCTCAACGTGGAAATCAAGGATATGCCCACCTGCACAGCCGAAGAGGTCGTCCTCAGTTTCCTCGCGGAGCTGGAGAGGGCCCCCCACCCTCCCCTGCTCGTCTCCTCTTTCAACCACCGCTATC
>JALWNT010000035.1 GCA_027080995.1 Campylobacteraceae bacterium
AATTCCAACTCGGCTTCGCGTTGCAGATGAGCCAGTCGATTCTGAAGACGGAGATAGTCGAGTTTGTTGAGGATCTTTTCGCGGGTGATTTTGGCGCTGCGCTGCTCAAGGAAGCTCTCGAGTATCTGCTCTTCTTCTTCCCGACTGTGCTCGATCCCCTCCAGCAGATGCAAAATCCGCTCGACCTTGTCGCGGGACTCCCGCTCTTTGCGTCGGGTTTTTTGCACACTTCGATCGTAGAGATACTCCACGATCGCTTGCCGCTTGCCGTAGTCGCCTTCACTCCAGATCCGACGCAGAGCCCGCACGATGCTTTCGCGATTCAGATCGGAAAGATCGAGCTCGAGGAGGAGGGCGAGCTCGGTCAAAAGATCGTCGTCCAGATCCGCCACCCCCTCATCGAAGGGCAGCCCGCCGAAAATCTCTTTGATTTTGTTGTTCAGTTTGATGTAATGTTTTCTTTTTTTCTTCGCCATAATGTATATTCTTTAATATTGATATAGATGAGTCTTTTTCACGACCCGAATGTTCTGACAATATAGTAGCACAAAGAGAGCGCCCAATTGAAAATATTATTTAATATCTCTTAAGAAGGCTGGATAGGTATTATCTATATTACTTAATATGTTAATACATAGACTGTCGGTATTTTGGTTCCTGATTGGCAACACATTAACTTTATTAAATAATATGTTAATAGATTTTGGCTTTCGGTATAATTTCACTAACTAAAAACTGTTAATCTTTTGAAGTCCGCACCGATGGAAGGGAATATGATTTTATGCGTAAACTGAAAAAAAGAAAATGGACAACGGTATTGTTCTCGGTATTGTTCAGCATTTCGGTTATCGGTGCTCAACCTCTGGAGCGTATGGAGATTGCCGATTCGGAAAGTCCGGGAAAAATTCTCCTCACTATGCTTGAGACGCAATTCTCTTCCAACTCTTTCTCTCAATCGCTTACGGATTCAGAAGGTGTTAAAAAACCTTTAAAAGAAAAAAACACGGATCTCGATGAAAACTCTCAAAACACTCTACCGACGGTTGGCGATTCTTCTGCTACGGAGGCTTCATCGGAAAAGACTCTTTATCTAACTTTTGACGACGGTCCGCTCAAAGGTACGGGAAACGTCTTGAGAGTTTTGAAAGAGGAGAGAGTCCCAGCGACTATGTTTTGTGTCGGACGCCATGCCCGTTTACATCCTGAACTTTTCCGGCAGGAACTCTCTATGCCCGACCTTTTAATCGCCAACCATACCTACTCTCATGCCAACGGCCACTATAGCCGTTTTTACAGTGATACTTTCGGTGTGTTAAGCGATGTGGAACATGCCCAGATCGTTCTGGGCGGTCGTAAATATCTTCGATTGGCGGGACGCAATGTCTGGAGACTTCCGGAGCTCTCCCGCAACGATCATGCCATCGTGGCCCGCCGTGGGTTTCGGGAAATACCGAAATATGACGCACTCTCTCAAGAAGGATATTTTATCTACGGATGGGATGTGGAGTGGCATTTTAAACACCGCAGCGGCCATCCCGTTGAAAGTCCCGAACTTCTCGCCGCGCGGATCGAGGCACTCTATCGACGCGGACATATGGCCCGTCAAGGCAAAGTCGTGCTTCTGGCTCATGATTTTATGTTTCGAAATCGACACAGCACCGATGAACTCCGACACTTCATCCGACTGATGAGACGCCGGGGATGGCGCTTCAAAACCCTGCGCCACTACAGTCGACTCACGCCGCAACCGCTCCATATAGCCAAATATTATGGGAAAAAGCGTAGAACCCTCCTCACCTCCACTGATCAAAAAAGTATCTCTCCATCTCCTGTCGTCCCGCTTAAGAGACAGCACAGAGCCGCAAATTCCCATTCTACCGTTTCTAAGTCACTTCCGGTTGCTTCGTCTCGAGCTCCCCGTTCACCTGAGGCACTTCTCAGCGACGCCGTGCGCCACTACGATGCTCTCAACGTCGATCGACTCATTCGCAAAGGAGTTCCCCTCAATCGTATCGACGAATTCGGACGAACAGCACTCAATACAGCCGTCCGGGCCAACAGTCTCGTTCTGGTCAAAAAGCTTTTGGCTTTCGGTGCCAGCTTAACCTTGAGAGACGGTTCGGGAATCACACCTCTGCAGATGGCCCGACGCTACAAACGTCGGGCCATCGAAGCTTATTTGATACGTTTTGCCCTCAGACATTCGACTCCTGCACATTTGAGTCAAACGGGAAAAACACGAAATATTCCCATCGCAATCGTGCAACCGAACCGAATCAACCCTCTCAAATTGCTTAGCCAGGCGAACCGCTCCAATCCCATCAATTGATACAATTAAAAATTGTTTTTCAATATTTTAAGAATTTGAGCTAAATCAACTAAATGAAATACCGTTTGTTCTATACTTAAGCTAATGAAAAGAAAGACTATTTTAGTGGTAGATGATGAAGTCGTCAATCTTGATATATTAGTGGAATTGCTTCATCGATTTGACGTTATCGACGTCACATCAGGCGAAGAGGCTCTCGAAGTCCTGGCCAAAGAGAAGATCGACTTGATCCTTCTGGATATTCTTATGCCGGGAATGGATGGATACGAAGTATGTCATACCGTCAAAGCTGATAAAAGCCTACGACATATTCCCATCATCTTCATCACCTCGAAAAATGATGACCTTTCCATTGAGCATGCCTATGAAATCGGTGCCAGTGACTACATTACCAAACCTTTTCGACATCGGGAACTTCTGGCGAGGGTCGGTAACGCGTTGAGAATCCAGGAACTTCAGGAGGAACTACGTCTTTTGGCCTCTATCGACCCGATGACACGTCTTTATAATCGCCGCTATTTCACTACTATGGCCGACAAAATTCTCAAATTGGCCCGCAGAGAAAAAACTCCGCTCTCTTTGGCGATTTTGGATATCGACCGGTTCAAGCAAATCAATGACGCCTACGGCCATCTGGCGGGAGACCGGGTCATTACAGCTCTCTCCGAGAAGTTGATGGGCCGATATCGAGAAAGCGATTTGCTCTGTCGTTTCGGAGGAGAGGAATTCGTCATTTTGATGCCCAATACCGAATTGGATGTGGCAACTCTTTTGGCGGAACGTACCCGAAAAGAGATAGAGAAGTTGAAAGTCCCTTACAACGGAGAGACAATCTCTATGACGGTGAGTATCGGAGTCTCCCAAGTAGATTTGGAGGAAGAAGAGACGCTCGATCCTGTACTCAAACGAGCGGATGATGCTCTCTATACTGCCAAGAAAAAGGGCCGCAATCAGGTACACACTGCATCATCCATCTCCGCCCCGGAATAGTATGAATATCAAGCGATTGGATAACTTTCATCAATGAAACACATTGTTATCACTCATCGTAATCCGAAAGAGTGGAAAGCTCTGTGCTCCCGGAAAGCGATTGTCGATTCTCCTTCACTGTTGATTCAAGCCTTTTGCTCCGATCTCGATCCCGAGAAGCTCGAGAATTTGCGTAAAGAGTTGGTGCAGCTTTTCCCCCAAGCGGTGATTGTGGGGACGACTACCGACGGTGGAATCTGTGGGACGGAAGTGATACTGGATCGGAATGTATTGAGCTTCACACTTTTTGAAAAGACCCGTTTGCACAGTCACCTTATCGAAGAAATCGATGAATTCGAAACGGCGGGAAGAGTGATGGCCGAACATCTTCTCGATGAGGAGACTCAGGCAATCATCGCTTTTATTGATGGGATGGAGGGCAATGGTGATGCCTTCTTGAATGGTATCACATCAATCAATAATACTGTGCATATCGCAGGCGGTTTATCCGGAGATCTTGCCCGCTTTAAAAATACCTATGTATTTGACCGTAACCGTGTAGTACGTGGAGGGGCGGTTGCCGTAGCCCTGAGTTCTCGGTCGTTAACGGTATCAAGTCGCTACAGTTTCAATTGGAACCGTATCGGCAAACGCCTACGGATCACTTCAGCAGAGGGCAATATCGTCCACACAATCGATAATCGACCTGCCCGAGAAATTTACACCTATTATCTGGGAGAGGAGATTGCGCAAAGATTGCCGGCGACAGGGATCGAATTTCCTTTGATCATGGAAAGGGAAGGGCAGACAGTCGCTCGAGCGGTCATCAACACCCTTCCTGACGGCTCACTGGTTTTCGCCGGGGAGTTTCATGAAGGTGACGAAGTACAGTTCGGCTATGGAAATGCCGAACTGATCCTCGACGAGGCGCCCGAGCTGGCATCGGATGTGGGTCACTATCCCGTCGAAGCGATCTACATCTACTCCTGTATGGCGCGACGCCGCTTCATGCCCGATGCGATCGGTAAAGAGATCGAACCTTTCGGCAAGATCGCGCCTACTGCGGGTTTTTTTACTTATGGAGAATTTTACGGGAAACATTTGCTCAACGAAACAATGACGATTTTGGCCTTAGGGGAAAATAAAGATGCCGTAGCAAAAAAGGTACCGCAGTCAGAATTACCCAAACTCGATCAATCACTGCGCTGGACTTTTCGAGCTCTCACACACCTTATCGAAGTTTCGACCCAGGAACTCAATCGACAAAAAGAGGAATTCCAGACAATTTTCGAGCAAAGCAAGGGAGCCATCGCCATCATCGAGCCGGAAGGGGGGCGTTTTCTTAAAGTCAATCCGGCCTATTGTGAAATGACGGGCTACACTCAAGAAGAACTACTACGAATGCGTTGTGCCGATTTGACCCGATCGGAATATTTCGAGGATTCACGACGGGCGATCGCAGAGGTAATAGAGCATGGGCATCTAGAAAATTACACCAAAGAGTGTCGCCGTAAAGATGGAGAACTCATCACAGTCGCTCTCTCTATGTCTTTGCTCAGCGATCCCCGAAGAATTCTCATCAATGTTCAAAACATTACTCAGTGGCTGCGCAATCAGCAAGCCCTCGAAGCAGCCAAACGCAAAGCCGAAGAGGCCACAAGACTCAAAAGTGCTTTCTTGGCTAATATGAGCCATGAGATTCGCACACCGATGAACGGCATTATGGGCATAGCCCATCTTTTAGCCCAGTCCCAACTCAATCCCACGCAGAAAGAATATATCCAGATCATTGAAAACAGTGCCAAAAATCTCTTGGAAATCATTAGTGATATTCTTGATTTTTCCAAAGTCGAGGCGGGAAAATTGACATTGGAAGAGGCGGAATTTGATCTTTTTGAAACCATTGAAGAGGTCTTGGCTGTAATTGAGCCCAGAATCCGTGAAAAGAATCTGGAGTTGTCGGTCCATTACGATTTGGAATTGGGTAAACGATTTTTGGGCGATCGCCTACGTATTGCCCAGATACTCACCAATTTGCTCAGCAATGCGGTAAAATTCACCGAAGAAGGGGAGATATCACTGCGTATTGAACGCAGTGATACTGACCGAGTCAAAATCGAAGTCCATGATACGGGAATCGGCATGTCTCCGGAAATTCTTGTTCGTCTTTTTCGTCCGTTTACGCAGGCCGACGTCAGTGCGACACGCCGCTACGGTGGAACAGGTCTGGGACTCTCCATTTCAAAACAACTGGTGGAGATGATGGGAGGGAAGATTGAAGTGGAGAGTACCCCGGGAGAGGGGAGTACCTTTCGTTTCGAGCTGCCGCTGAAAGAACTTGATCACCAAGAGCGTCATTACAACCTTTTCAGTGGACGTCACGTCCTCCTTGTGGATAACAGCGAAAAGTGGCACAAGATTCTTAGTGAGATGCTCCACTCTTTTGATTTGACAGTTGCCCATGCATATAGCGGATACGAGGCGTTAGAGAAAGTAAAAAAGTGCCGCAATACACCTTACGATCTGATTATCCTAGATAGAGAACTTCCCGATATCGACGGTTTGCGTATCCTGGAGAACTTTCGCAAGCTTTGTTCCGATGATACTCTCCTCCCTCCGGTAATCCTAATTGACGACGATCGGCAAGCCGTCCTCTCCCGGAAAACACATAATGTGGGTGCGGAGTATTCTTTACATAAACCGATCAATCCGTCAATTCTCAACAACATGCTCAGTGATATCTTTTTGGGGACGGATACGATGACAGAACGAGCTCTCATTGAAAGCAGAGAGAAACGATTGGGAAAGTTCCGCCATCTCAAAGGACGTATTCTGTTAGTGGAGGACAATCGGACCAATCAGATTATCATCAAAGGTTTACTAGAGGCTTATCCCGACCTCCGCCTTGAAATCGCCTCCCATGGCCGTGAAGCAGTCACTATGGTCCGCAAACACCCCGGACGCTATGATTTGATTTTGATGGATATCCAAATGCCGATCATGGATGGATACGAAGCGGCGCGTCTGATTCGTCTAGAAGATCCAAATGTTCCCATCGTCGCCCTAACGGCCAACGCCTTAAGTGAAAATGTAGAAAAAACCCTTCAAAGCGGTATGAATGGCCATCTCGACAAACCTATTGAGGTCGAAAAATTTTACAAGATGATCCATCACTATCTCGCAGAAGTACAAAGCGCAGAAATGTTTCCACCAAAGAAAACGATTTACGGGGAAGAGCAGGAGGTACCCCTTCCAAAATTCCAAAAGATTTCAACCGAAAAAGCACTTCCTCACTTCGGCGGAAACCGTAGGCTTTATCGAAAGATCCTGGAGCAGTTCCTGAAAAACTACCACCCTTTAGATTGGAAAAAACATTCATTACAGGATATCGAACGCATTGCCCACACTCTCAAAGGCCTTAGCGCGAATATCGGAGCGCTGGCATTAAGCCGATGCGCTGCCGATTTGCAAAAAACGCCGGAAGATGAAACGCTGCGTAAAGCTCTCAACGATGAGTTAAGCGCTGTTTTAGAAGAACTCGAAAGAGAGTTGATGAGTAGTGGTACCGCTATCGGCACACAGACAAAAGACTACTCGATCGAAGCGAATAAAACAAATTACGGTGAGAGAGAAGAAGATTCACGTAGACGCAAGCCAAAAATACTTCCCGGTCGCAAAACAGAACTCTTCAAGGTCTTGGATCGCTATGCAAAGAAACGCCGTTCACGGCAATGCCGACAAGTTTTGCAGGAGTTTAACAATTACCGTCTCGATGCAAGGGATATAGAGTTGATAGAGCAGCTTGAAAATCTAGTGGAACATCGTGATTATGAAGAGATTTTAAAATTGATCGAAACAAAAAGTCGAGAGTGATCGTACGATCGACTTTTGTTCTGTCCAAACAAAATCATTCACTGGTTAACATAATATATATTCTATTAAAAATAATGATTCAGCTTTCCTCTTCCTCGTATTCGTCTTTTTTGCGCGCATCTCTAGAAAAATAACATCTTGGAATATTGAAAAATATTAAATCGGTTTTCGTGAGGATCATTGTTGCCCACACACATGGGCAAGCAAAGAAGAGATTCTATATTGAAAAATATACTCCGATATAAAGTCCACATCGGATAAAAGTCCCATAAAATGGGGAATCTTAGTTTATATAATGAACAAGTGTTCATTATATAAACTATCCATCTTTGCATTGATGAACAGCTGTTCATAAATAAAACAATGATCGATATTCATGACATGAACAAGTATTCATATCAATAAGTTCATATTTTCTTGACATAAGAACGCTTGTTCACTATACTCTGAGGACTTAGATTTTATGGGAGCTGAAATGAGACGAATTATGGGAGAGTCGACCTACGACCGTATCTTGGATATGGCGTTAATGCTCTTTTCGGAAAAAGGATATAAGGGAACCACGATGCGTGATATCGCCGCCAAAGTGGGCATTCGTCAGGGAGGGATCTATAATCATTTCAAAAACAAAGAACAGATCCTGGAGAAACTCATCGATGAAATGATGAGGAGTTCCGCCCTGCTCTCTCTTTTTGATTCACTTGATGCGGATCCGAAATCCTACACCAAAGGAAAATCGGTTTTGGCGAAAATCGCTACGACTTTCAAATTGTTGAGCTTCGATCCGAAAAACGAAGCGCTTTTTCGATTGATGATCCAGGAACTTTTCCGCAATCAGGCGGTACGTGATCTCTATTATGAAAAGTTCTACCAGGAAAATGTCAAACGACTTTCATCTATTTTTTTTCGGATGATGCAGGATGAGCTCATCAAATCATCCGATCCTTTGATGTTGGCCAATGAGTTTTTTTCCCCGCTTTTCTTTTATCAGCTTCAGGTAATCCTCTTGAAAATGGACGGCAAATCGACCTCTTCGGCTGTGACACTTTTCGAAAAACATGTCGATATTTTCTGGGAGTCGATCAAAGCGGGGAACAGCTACGGGGGAAGGACTTCGACACTTTTCTGAAAAGATGTTTTTGGGATAAAATATCGAGAAAATTTATGCTCTATCGATGAAGCTACAGGAGAAACAAAATGCCGACCCATCCTCAGAAAGAAGATAAATTTCACGGAAGAGCGCAGGAGTATGATACTGTCGATTTCCGTCAGAAATATGTGGAAGAGATGGCTCGGAGTATACGTAAGCATCTCCCCCGAGAATGCAAAGTGACGATCATGGATTTCGGTGCGGGGACCGGTTTGCTCACAGAACGGCTGGCTCCCTATGTCAAAAAGATCGTTGCAGTGGATGTCTCCGAATCGATGATCGCTCGACTTGCCGAAAAGGCCTCGGCTCTCCCCTGCTCGATCGAACTAGAGATGATCGACCTGCAAAAAGAGAAATATCCAAAACAGGTCGAGGGTATCGTCTCGACAATGACACTGCACCATATCGAGGATATTCCTTCCCTTCTCAAAAATCTCCTCGATGCGCTCGTACCGGGCGGATTTCTCGCACTCTGTGATATCGATAGCGAAGATGGATCTTTCCATACGGTTGATTCAGGAGTGATGCATTACGGTTTCGATCGGGAAGCGTTAAAAAATCTTTTTGAAGAAGCGGGCTTTGTCGACGTATCTGTAGCCGACAGTACGGTTGTCAAAAAACCTCACGGTGATTATCCGGCCTTTATTTTGAGTGCCCGTCGGCCGGCATGAACGATCAGATAAGACCGAGCTCTTCCATCAATGCTTCGATTTTGGGAGAGATCTCTGCCAGTTTTTCATAAAGAGTACCGAAAGATTTATCTTCAGCATACCACTCTTCGATGTGTCTCCATGCGTTACTTTTCTCTTCTTCACTCAGATCAGCATTTTTGATCGCGTCTTTGATCCGTTGAAGATGTTCGACCCTTTTGTTGCTCATGGTTGTTTTTCCTTGCATTTTATTTTTGCCATTATATCAAAGATCACCTCACCCCGTGAGGCGAATCAGTCCCGCCTCTTCGAGAAAGGGTGAGGGTTTGAAATCCATCTTTTTGATCCGATCGTAGCGAGCCATCGAGAGAAAAAGACGGTCCTTCGCACGTGTCACGGCGACATAAAAAAGTCGACGCTCCTCCTCCATGCTGCCCGTCTTTTCCATCAATTTGCGATTGGGAAAGCGACCGTCCATCAGATCCACGACATAAACGTCACGAAACTCCAATCCTTTGGAAGCATGCACTGTCAGCAGGTTGACCCCCTCCCCTTCACTCATTTCACCGCCTCCGAGAATCATCGCATTCACGAAGCGTGGAATCTCCCGATAGCGGGAGGCGAGATCCTGCAGTAGTCTCGCCTTGCGAAGGATTCTCTCCCTGGCTTCTTCTCTCTTTTCCGGATCGATCTCTCCGTTTTTCAATCGAGCTCTTTGGGAAGCGAGTCCTTCGACAACCTCCTGATAGAGTGGCGAAGCTATCGCCTTGCGCACGACCGTTTCGGGACGTTGACTCCGAACAATCGAGCGGAAAAAGTCGTGGAAACGGATAAAAAAACGTAAGCCCTCCTGAGTGAGACGCGGATGTTTCAGCAGAGGATGGGCCCGAATCGTTTCATTCAGATCCATTGCGGCAAAGCGGGTTACGGATCCGATCTCCATATCGTCGTCGAAAAGACCGAGCTGGGTGTTCTTACGAGGATTGAGCTTGGGCAACGTCGAGCGACTCGGCTGTAACAATCCGGCCATGAGATCCCCCTCTCCGAAATGGCTCAAACATTGGAAAAACTCTCTGCCCAATGCGCTGCCGACCCCTTTGCCGTATTCGAAAAGGTGAATGAAAGCCATCATATCTCTCGGATTTACCAGCAGACTGAGAAGATCGAGCAAGAATTTTACCTCTTTGGCTTCGAAAAAACTGTTGCCCCCTTTGCGGCGGCAGGGAACGCCCCGCTCGCGAAGACTTGCTTCGATGCCGTCGGCGCTGGCATTGTTACGGAAGATCACCGCCGTTTCCTCGTAGGAGGTCACGGAGTCCAAAATCATCCCTGCGATCGATTGATACTGTTCGAAAAGCTCTTCGTAGATCAGCAGTTTCGGTGCTACCGCCTGCGTCTGTTTTCGTCCCACTTCGAGCCGTTTGGGATAGATCCGTTCGTTGCGTTCGATAACACGATTGGCCAGAGAGAGGATCGGAGCCGTGGAACGATAGTTGATACTCAGTGTATAGACTCGGGCATCGGGATAGCGCTCCGCAAAGGTGGAAATGTTGGCGATGTTTGCACCGTTGAAAGCGTAGATGCTCTGATCGTAATCTCCCACACAAAAAAGCGAAGGAGGATTGAGAGCATCGATGAGAGCTCCTTGCAATGTGTTGGTGTCCTGATATTCATCGACAAGAATTTCTGAAAACTTCGGTCGATTTTCCTCCCGTGACTCTTTCAATGTCCGTAAGAGCAGATCATTGAAAGAGAGAAATCCGTACTCCTCTTTCGTCGCTTCGAACTCTTCGATGATGTCGCAATAGATGTCGGCCAGAATTTCGTGGTCGGGATAGCGTTCGAGAAACCATCGATCGAAACTCTCGAGTGATGCGTTTTGATAGAGTTGGTAGAGATCGAAAAGATACGTGGCGGAAAAAGGCTGAACCCCCAGGGCAAGTCGGGTAAAGTTCCGCTTTTCATAGAGACTGCGAAAGAGCGTCCGCAGTTCGCCCGGTTGTTTGAGCGTCAGTCGCGGATTTTTTGCTCTAAGCCACCGATAAGAGACTGCATGGAAGGTGCCTGCTTCTATCCGATCGACGGTCTCGGCCGGAAAATAGCGCTTGAGCCGTTCGATCATTTCAGCGGCAGCCTTGTTAGTAAAGGTAAGGAGGAGTATGGATTCAGGCGCACTCCCCGACTGTAAAAGATGGGCAATGCGTCCGACGATCGTGGATGTTTTCCCCGTCCCGGCACTGGCGATAACCAGATTTCTGCCTGTCGGGGCCGTTGCCGCTTTACGTTGCTCGTTGTTGAGCGTCCTGAGCGGCATTCGGTTTAGCGATGACCAAGAATGTAGTAGGTCTCTTTTCCTTCGACTTTTTCCAGAGCTACTTTGTATTTTTCACTCCAGCGTTCGACAATCTCACGAAAGGCCTGGATCTCTTCGGGATCGGTACTGTCGCACTTGATTTTCAGATAATCTTTGGAATTGGAAAGTGCAACGATGCCGGCATAGCGTTTGACTTCGTCATTGAGCGTCAATATATGCTTGGCAAATTTGTCAAAGCCTTCCGTGTTGGCGATGATGCGTTTCATTTGCTCAAGTGTCGCATCGTTGACGGGATATCCAAGCTGGATCAAAAGGTTTTCGGGAGTCAGGTCGATGTTCATAGTCACCTCTGTGTCATTAAAATTTGAAAAATTATTTTATCCAATCTATCATTAGAGTTGAGCCTTCTCAATAGAGCGAATCGATAGGTTTGACTTTGTCAAGAAGAAGTTTGTAGTGTTCGAGATTCTGAAACGCTTTCTCATAACGCCAACGGAGTACAAACTCGATTATTTCATTCTTCCGATTGTGGGCGAGAGTCTCCGCTTTGCCGAAATATCCCAATGAGACGTTCTTGGCTTTTTTCTTCCCGTTTTTATCCGGCTCATAAGTGATGGCGATCACTTGCACATATTTACCCTCCCGAACTTCACCGAAATCCTCTTCTCTCAGACCGATACCGCTGATGTTCATTGCTTTATAAACAAAAATATCTTCGATGTGTCGGACTTTCTTTTCGATATCCAGTTCAAGGTAAAGTTCACTAAGGCGGCGCAAATTTTCGCTGCGCACAGGCTCTTCCTCTACATTAAGCTGCAAAAAGCTCACAAGGCGTTGATGCAAAAGCTTTTCTTCTTCTATAGCGGTCAATCCTGTACGCTCCTGCAA
Organism: Campylobacteraceae bacterium; assembly: GCA_027080995.1. Classification (GTDB taxonomy): domain Bacteria; phylum Campylobacterota; class Campylobacteria; order Campylobacterales; family Sulfurovaceae; genus Nitratifractor. Next base: position 12,174 of record JALWNT010000035.1, read on the forward strand.
CGCGTCCTTCGTCGTAGAGGATGAGTGCTTTGGGACGTTCACAGAAGCTTGTTTTTCAGCAGACTCGTCAGGGTGCCCGGAAACTTTCGGGGAACGAAGAACACTATCGGTTTGCGAAGAAGGCCTCTCTGCGACCGCAATTTCGCTATCGAAACCGCCTCTTAGCGAGTGTGTTTTCGCCTGCAGCTTCTTTTCTAGACGATCATTAAGAGCCTTGAGTCTATCCAATGTATCACTCATTTTTTTCTCCTCGTCTCCCGAAATAGACCTTGGAAGGGAATATTAAGTAATATTATACCCTAATAAATATTAAGCATATATAAAAATATCAACTACTATTCTTTAATATAGGAAGAGGACGGGCTTAAGAATTTAGACGAAATTAGGATAAAATAACAACTTAACTCTTGAAGGTAGGATTGGATTTATATATGGATTATCTTGAAATAGAGGGCGGCGCAGAGCTTTCTGGAACCGTACGAATCGGAGGTGCGAAAAATGCCGCTCTACCGGTGATCGCCGCGACCATTCTCAGCGATCGGCCGGTCAAATTGGAAAACCTTCCTGATGTAGTGGACATTCGAACCCTTCTCAAACTTCTTGAGCGATTGGGGGCGAAAGTGGAACATCGGGGCAACGAAGCACTTATCGACTGCGGCCCTCTCTCCTCGACCCGTGCGGTTTACGAGATTGTTGCTCAGATGCGGGCATCGATCCTGGTTCTTGGCCCCCTTCTCGGACGCTTCGGTGAATGCGAGGTAAGCCTTCCCGGAGGATGCGCCATCGGGCAACGTCCCATCGACCTGCATCTCAAAGCGTTGGAAAACATGGGAGCACGTATCGAGATCAAAGGAGGATACGTCCACGCAATCGCTCCGGAAGAGGGATTGCACGGAGCGACGATTGTTTTTGACAAAATCAGCGTCGGCGCCACAGAAAACACTTTGATGGCCGCTGCAATGGCGCATGGAACGACGACGATCGTCAACGCAGCCCGTGAACCGGAAATCACTCAACTCTGCGAAATGCTCGTCTCGGGAGGAATTTCGATCGAGGGGATCGGTACCGGGAGACTCACGGTCACGGGAAACGGAGGAAATCCCCTGCACTTTTCCAAACCGATCCGCATCATTCCCGATCGCATCGAAGCGGGAACCTACCTTGCTGCCGGAGCGATCACCTACTCGAGGATAACTCTGGAGAATATCGAAGTCGAACACTTGCAAAGTATTCTGGACAAGCTCGAGAGCATGGGATGCACTTTCGAAATCTCCGAGGGCAAATTGACTTTCAACCCTCCGACGGGACGTTTGCGTGAAGTCAACATCGTCACAGCGGAATATCCGGGTTTTCCGACCGATATGCAAGCGCAGCTGATGGCGGTGGCGACGATGGCGGCGGGGGAGAGTCTCATCGAAGAGCGTCTTTTCGAAAACCGTTTTATGCACGTTAGCGAACTCAATCGTCTCGGAGCCGACATTTGGCTCAAAGGCAATGTTGCAGCTGTACGTCCGGTGGAGAAACTCTACGGAGCGGATGTCATGGCTACCGATCTACGCGCCAGTTCGGCGCTGGTGCTCGCAGCACTCGCCGCTGAAGGGACCAGCCGAATCCGTCGCATCTATCATCTCGATCGAGGTTATGAAGATTTGGAGGGGAAATTGGCGGCATTGGGCGCGACGATCCGCAGACGAAAAAGTAAATAGAAGTTTCTTCTCCTATTTTGTAGAGTCGTTTTTTGACGACTCATTCTTCAACCCGCACTGAGCAAATTCTTATAATTTTTCTTTATTGTGCCGGTGTCAACTCTACGGGCTGTGGCACAGCTTTCTCTTTCTTTGTCGGTGCGTTTTGCAAAGCAGCCGAATTCTCCGCCGGCGGAGGTGTCTGGGAATATCCCTCGGGTGCCTGCTGGACGATGGTCCCCTGCACCGGCCTTGCAGGAGCACTCGGCTGCAGGACAACCGGACCTCTGTTCATCATCGGCATAGCGTTTGTTCTCCGCGTTCTTTGTGCCGCTCCCAAACGTTTAAGAGACGCTACCGTATCATTGAGATTCCTGTCGTTTGCCGTTTTGGCGGTAGAGATCAGTTGATACTCCTCATCAAAATTGAGACGGGTGGAGGGTGCCAAACCGTACGCGGCACGATAGTTCGCAATCGCTCTTCGGGTCATCGGCCCGCTTGATCCGTCCAATTTACCGTTGTAGAAACCGAGAATCTTCAAGGCTGTTTGGATGCGTCTGGTCCGGGTCCGACGATCAGTTCCGGGCGCATTGAGATTACGATCGAAGAGCAGCAGCGTCCCCAGATAAACCAATGCATCACGTTCCTGAGGGCTCATGCTGGGCGTATCCCCTATCTCGTAGGCACGATTGAGTTCTCGAATAGCGGTTCGTGTACCGTAGGCGTTGATCTGTCCATCGATCGGACCTCGGTAGAATCCAAGATTTTGCAGAGCGATCTGAATTTTCTTTTCATCGGTCATAACCGGAACACTTCGATGCGTTCGATGACGCGTATGATGACGGGTGCGATGATGCCCGTGATAAATTTCGTTTGTGATGACCGATCCGACTACGCCGCCGACTACGCCGCCGACTACGGCGTCACCGAATCCGGCCACTCCTGAGACACTCAACGCTATCATGAAAATCCCCGTTTTTCCTGTCCAACCCAATACCTTTCCTCTTCGCATTGATCTCTCCTCCTTTTATCTGTGCTTAATTTTATATCTACAATGAAATTGTAATCTATTTTACTAGATATTTCGGAATTTTATAGAAAAAAAGAGTCTTTTTTTCACCATCGAGTTGCAAAAGCAAGGAGAGCCTCTTTCCGCTGATCTTTGGATAGCTGACTTTGTAGATTGCAAACCATGGAGGAATGTTGCCTCTCAATCCCCCGGGCAGTTGCTTGGTGCTCAACGCACGACTTGACAGCGGCGGCTGACCGTTGAGCCGACTGTTGCCAAGAACAATCGTGGCTATCGTCTTTTTCGGCATCCCGGCGAGAATGAACTCCTCATGCTCGACACCTCTGTCGGGTAAGTAACTGACAAGCACCACTACTTCATCATCCGTTCCGGTACGGAAAGTCGCTTTCTCGGTATTCCGCAAAGCCTTAAAACGGTTCGAATCATTTCGAATCGTACGGTACAACTCTTGATCGTTTTTGTCGCTGCAACCGGTAAAGAGTAGGACCGCTCCGATCAGAATCGTCACAACCTCTATCTTATGAAATAGCATTATGTACCCTTTTTCGACGTATTGAATGTTCTAAAATTACAGGCTTGATCCGGAATCTAAAGCCTTAAGATGCCCAACAAATTTCAGATCAAGTCGATAAACTCATTCTCTCTTTTTTGATAACCCGATGGCGAATCAAGCATAAAATGACAAGATTGTAACATAGGGTGACTCCTTCCCCGTAGAGCTTCTCAGCGAGAATGATCTATAATATAAGAAGTAGAAGAAGGAAGGAGATTTATGGACTATAAAGCGGTGGCATTTACAGGACCGTCCGGAAGCGGCAAAACCACGCTAATCGAAAAGATCGCACACCGGCTGGTTCCGGAGCGAAAAATCGCCATCGTCAAACACGATCCGTCGGACAAAGCCGTATTTGATCGTGCCGGGAAAGATAGCGACCGTTTTTTCAAGACGGGAGCCGAGGTGGCAGTGCTCTCGCCGAGCCGAACCTCTCTCTTTTCTCATCGTCCCCGGACGGTCAAAGAAGTTGTCGAACTTTTCGGAGATTTCGATCTCCTTCTTGTCGAAGGACTTAAAACACTGCCTCTTCCCCGGCTCGGCGTTTTCCGCGGACGGATTGATCCCGACTACCTGCCGGTCCTACAAGCCGTCGCCATCGATGATTCGGTACCGCGTCCTCTGCCCTCTTCTCTTGAGGGGATCGACATACTCGATCTCAACGATCTCGACGCAATCATCGACTGGATCGATGCCCACGCCCTATCTATGCAATGAAAGGAACATCCTCATGCTCACCATATTCGAACGTCTCAAAGATATTGCACTGGAGATCGACAAAGCGATCAAAAACGAAGATCTCGGCTACAGTGACCAGCAAAATGCCACCGGTGATGAACAGCTCAAACTCGATGTCGCTTCCGATAGCCTGATCGAGCACACTCTCAAAAAGATCCCTCTCGTTCACTCCATCATCAGTGAGGAAAAAGAGGAGATCATGCCTGTCAATCCCGACGGCAAATATACGATCTGCTACGATCCTCTGGACGGCTCAAGCATCGTCGATGTCAACCTCTCCGTTGGAACAATCTTCGGCATCTACGATCGGGGAAATCTCTCAGGATCGGGCCTACGGGCTGCGGCGTACATCGTCTACGGCCCGCGGCTGGAACTGGTCGTCGCCGTCCGGGGCAAAGCCCCGCGCCACTACCGCAGCGGAGCCCGCGGTCTCTTTAGCGGCCGCTCCCCTATCCGACTGAATGAAAAAGGCAAGATCAACGCCCCCGGAGGGACGCAGAAATACTGGAGCCCTACCCACAAGGCTTTCATCGACTCCCTCTTCCAAGAGGGATATCGGCTACGCTACAGCGGCGGGATGGTCCCCGACCTGCATCAAATCCTACTCAAAGGCGGAGGACTCTTCAGTTACCCCGGAGCCCAGGACCGCCCGCAGGGCAAGTTGCGCATGCTGTTTGAAGCCCTCCCCTTCGCGATGGTCTTCGAGTCTTCCGGCGGTGAAGCGATCGACGACCGGGGACGCCGTCTCCTCGACCTTACCCCCGAGCATCCGCACGCGACGACACCTTGCTTCTTCGGCTCCAAATACGAAATCGGCAAACTTCGGGAGGCCTACGGCGTATGAGCCGACAACCCCGATCCGAAGATCGCTGGCAAAAAGCCCTCGAAATCAAAATGCAGGAACTGCAACGCTGTCAGGAAGAGCATGGATTGCGCAGTTGTCTTACCTGCGAAAAGATTCTAGGATGCTCGATTCGAAATGCCTACGTCAACGCCGTGTATGAAAGTATGAACAAAGGTCGTGGGGGCGGCTTCGAATTTTGAGACTCTCCGACCCGGCACCGACCCAATTTTTCAAAAAAGAGGAGTGATTATGGTACATCTCGATCCCACCGACAGAGAGAAAATTCTCTCCAGTATCCGCACCATTCCCGATTTTCCCAAGCCGGGCATCCAGTTTAAGGATATCACAACGCTTTTGAACAATCCCGACGCTTTCGGAACGTTGATGCGACATCTGCAGGAGCGCTACACCGGACGCGGACTCGACTATGTCGCGGGGATCGATGCCCGCGGTTTCATCTTCGGCGCAGCTCTCGCCGATCGCCTCGGGATCGGTTTCGTTCCCGTTCGTAAAAAGGGCAAACTCCCCTACACAACCGTTTCGGAAAAATACAGCCTCGAATACGGCTTCGACGAAGTGGAGATCCACATCGACGCCTTCGGCGAAGAGGCTGCTTGTCGTCGCACACCTCCGAAGGTCCTGCTTGTCGATGACCTGCTCGCCACAGGCGGCACCGCCTCGGCCGCATCACGTCTCATCGGAAAAGTCGGCGCCGACTGTGTGGAGTGTTGTTTTGTCTTGGAGTTGGGATTTTTGAAAGGAAGAGAGAAGATCGATGCACCGGTCTATTCGGTGATCGAGCTTTAAAGCGGGGGCTGGACCCTCGCTCAGGGTTTTTCGACGACCCGAATCGAGCGGATCGTATCGTCCATTTCGATACTGTCGAGAGTCTTGTAACTCTCTTCGTCGTCGGGTTCGATGCCTCCGAAGACGGTATGAACTCCATCGAGATGGGGTGTATCGACGAAAGTGATAAAAAACTGGCTGCCGCCAGTATCTTTGCCGGCGTGCGCCATCGAGATCACGCCGCGACGATGCTTGACGCCGTTATCAGTCTCACAGCGGATCGCCCAGTCCGGACCGCCGGTGCCCGCGAGACGGGGATTGTCTTTGGAGTGCGGGCAACCTCCCTGCGCCATGAAGCCGGGGATGACCCGGTGAAACTTCAATCCGTCGTAAAAGCCGCTGTTGGCCAGGTGCGCGAAGTTCGCGACCGTATTGGGGGCTTTGTCGGGATAGAGTTTGATTTTAATCGTTCCTTTGTCCGTATCGAGGATAGCCCACTGGAGTTTCGCCAACTCCTCGGGGCTGAGGTTGTACTCTTTGAGTTTTTTGCGTCCAAACATTACTTCACTCCTTGCTGAATTGCGCTGGATTTGGGGTGCGCCATTTCACTCGCTTTGTTGAGCCCCCGGATGATAAAGATAGTTCCGATGGCAAATAGCGCCAGGACAATCAACGGTGCCAATTTCTGAAACATATACGTCACCTCCATTTTCGGTCGCTCGATTGTATCGGATTTTCTCCAATACATCAAGGCAAAATGCGTATTACTTTCAGCTTCGTTTCAAGTTCATTCGACTATAATGCCACTCCACAAACGGAGACGTGGGTGAGCTGGCTGAAACCACACCCCTGCTAAGGGTGCGTACCTTAACGGGTACCGAGGGTTCGAATCCCTCCGTCTCCGCCATTTTCAATTCTCCCCATCCGGTAAAATATCAAAATCAAAAATTTCAACTGCAATGTCTGATATGCTACATTCCGTCACGCAAGTGGCGTTAAAGACGGAGAATCTTTCCTTCTATCAGCAACCAATCGATAACTCTCTTCCGCGATCACACCCTCTTCGTCGGTGGGAATGACCCAGAGTTCACTTCGGCTGTCTGCAGCGTGGATAGGACGCGCATCGGTACGGGCGGCATCGTTGGCAGTCGAATCGAGCCCAATCCCAAGCACGGCCAACCCATCACAGAGCGCTTGGCGAACAGGGGCACTGTGTTCGCCGATTCCTCCGGTAAAGACCAGAGCGTCCAATCGTCCAAGAAGCACTGCATAGGCCCCGACATATTTGCGCAATCTGTGGATGAAAAGATCGAAAGCCAGTTTCGCGGATTCATTCCCCTGCTCCATCCTTCGCTGAATCTCGCGCATATCATTACTGCCGGCGATCCCCTTCAGGCCGCTCTGCCTATTCAAAATCTCATCGATCTCTTTGGGTGATTTACCGGTGGTCCGGTGGATATAGTAATGCACTCCGGGATCGATGTCTCCACTGCGCGTCCCCATCACCAGCCCCTCAAGCGGGGTCAGACCCATAGACGTTTCGATGCTTTTGCCCCCACGGACGGCGCAGATGCTGGCTCCGTTTCCAAGGTGGAGTGTAATACAGTTGAGCCGCTCTTGAGGAGAATTCTTTAACCGAGCCAATTCCCTGGAAACGTAAAAGTGGGAAGTCCCGTGAAATCCATAGCGTCGTACCTGATGCTCGCGATACCATGACTCCGGAACTGCGTAACGGTATGCCTCAGACGGCATGCTTTGGTGAAATGCCGTATCGAAAACCGCGACTTGCGGAACTTTGGGCGCTAAAGCCGCAAAGGCATCGATCCCCATCAGGTTGGCCGGATTGTGCAAGGGCGCTAAAGGGATCAACGCTTCAATGGTCGAACGCACAGCCGCATCGATAATCGTGGGGGAGGTAAAGGCTTCCCCTCCGTGGACCACCCGATGTCCGACTCCGCCCAGTTCTTCGAAACTCGAGAGAATGCCAAAACGTGGAAGTGCTTTTTCCAAAATCTCTAAAGCGTGTCGATGATCCCGAATGGTTTCTGACGATTCCCGGACTGTACCTTCAAGGGAGAGATGGATCTGCGAGCTCTCTTCGCCGATGCGCTCGATCAGCCCCTGGACGAGGAGCTCCTTTTGGGGCATCGTGTAGAGCTTGAACTTCAGCGAAGAGCTTCCGGAGTTGAGGACGAGGATCTTCATCGGGCTTTCTCCTGCGCCTGGATCGCCGTGATGGCGACCGTGTCGATGATGTCGTCGACCGTACATCCGCGGCTCAGATCGTTGACCGGCTTGCGCAACCCCTGCATGACGGGGCCGACGGCGACGGCACCGCTCGAGCGCTGCACCGCCTTGTAGGCGATGTTGCCGGTATCGAGGTCGGGGAAGATAAAGACGGTGGCATGACCGGCGACGGGGTTGTCGGGCATCTTGATCTTCGCCACTTCGGGGTCGATCGCGGCGTCGTACTGGATCGGGCCGGCGACAGGGAGGTCGGGACGGCGCTCCTGGACGATCTGCGTCGCCCTGCGGACCTTTTCGACGTCGATTCCCACGCCCGAATTGCCCGTGGAGTAGGAGAGCATCGCCACGCGGGGCTCGATGCCGAACTTTTCGGAGGTTTCGACCGTCTGCAGCGCGATAACCGCCAGCTCCTCGGCGGTGGGGTCGAGGTTGATGGCGCAGTCGGCATAGACCAGGACCTTCGTCGGCAGGCACATAAAGAAGCAGCTTGATGCGATGGGGTCGCCTTCACGGGTCTTGATGATCTGCAACGCCGGAGAGATGGTGTCACGCGTGGAGTGGATCGCCCCGCTGACCATGCCGTCGGCCTGCCCGTCGTAGAGGAGCATCGTACTAA
>JALWNT010000036.1 GCA_027080995.1 Campylobacteraceae bacterium
CACAGTGAGCACGCCGACAATCCCGGCTTCGTCGAAGTGGTGAAGATCCAGGAGTACAAACTCTACAAATACATCGGGGTACCGGCGATGTGGGCGACGGTGCTCTCCGGAGCCACGATGCTCTGGCTCAATTCCGCACTGCTGAAGATGCCCTGGATGCACGCCAAGCTTCTTTTTGTCGCGATTCTCATCGCCTACCATTTTACGCTGGAGTATCACCGCAAAAAACTGATCGAAAATCCCCACTACAAACCGGGGAAATTCTACCGCTTCTACAACGAAGTCCCCACCCTGTTGATGATCGGCATCGTGATCTTCGTCGTCGTCAAACCCTTCTAAGCCCACCGGGATGCGTTATAATGACGCATCTTATCTCCCGAAAACAAAGGATTGATCGTGAATCTTCCCCAATTGCCTATTGTGATGCCGCCGGCGGATTTCCCTATTCATATTCCTGAAATGATGCACCCTTTGGTGGTGCATTTCGTCGTGGCGCTTCCATTCATTATCATCTTGCTGGAGTTGATCAACCTCTTCGCCAAAAAGCGGAGTATCGGGGTGATCAGTTTCGTGTTGTTGCTGCTACTTTCCGGGATTATTTACGCGGCTCTGCTGACGGGCCTTGCGGATGCCAAAGCGATCGAGACGACACTCGGTGCCGACGCCAAGGCTCTGCTGACGCAGCATAAACTCTACGGCGTCTATCTCTTCTACGCGTCGATTCTGCTGGTGATTTTCAAGCTTCTGGCGGTGATGATCCGCGGAACGGCGACGCGCGTACTGATGCTGATCCTGCTGATCCTCTTCGCGGCCGGCACGCTGGCGACGGCGAAGCGGGGCGGGGAACTGGTCTATCACTATGGCGCACACGTCCACACCTCCCCAGCAGCGGCGTCCGCTACGTTGAAAGCTCCGGCACAAAAGGCGGGATCCGCCTCAGCGCCCGAATCTAAAGAGACGAAATCTCAAGCGGCGCAGAGCCCCACCGAAAAGGCCGAAGCTGCTAAAACGGCCACAGAGACGGCTCCCACGGCAGAAAGCCACATAGAAAGCGAAGTCAGCTCCGAGGCTGTCAAAGCCGAAAATACTCCCGCTGTCGATGCCAAAGAGGCTTCGGAATCGACACCTACGGCCGAAGCGAAGAGCCCGGAGAGCAATTCAAGCAACGATTAAAGCGGTAGCTCGACTTCCCTGAAAGCGGAGGAGCGGGTCGCGGGAATCGGCGCATTGCCGGCGGCGCGTACCGTATAGACGAAAGAGAATTTCGTCCGGTCGCTTCGGTTGAAATCGGCGCGATGCAGTGTCTTCGCGTGAAAAAGCACCACATCTCCGGCAGAGAGGGGGAAAGAGACCTTCTTTTCGATCAACTCCCGATTCTCTTCCGTATCTTCCCGGAAATAGATCTTTTCGTCGAAACGCTCCCGTGAAAGTTCCATCCGATGGGAACCGGGAATGAATTCGAGGACGCCGTTTCGGGCATTCTCCTCTCCCAGTGCCAGCCAGACGCTCAGAAGCCGCTCATCTCGGTAGTGCCAGTAGCGGATATCCTGATGCCAGCGGGTCTGGGTACTGGTATGCGGCGCTTTGGTCATAATGGAGTTGTGGTGCGCCAAAACGAGGATCGGGATATCGCCGAGCAACTCTTGCAAGGCTTTGCGAAGCATCGGATCCTCCATCCATCGACGAAAGACGATGTCCCGATCATAGACTTGCCGCAGACGTCGCACCGTATGGCGGTAGGCTTCGTTGTCGATACCGATATATTCGGACTCCCACTCCAAAGGTTCCACCCGATAGTTCAGATGCACCTGGGCGAGTTCTTTGATCAGGCGGCAACGCTCCTCGTCGACGAGTCGAGGAAGATACAAAAGACCGTCACGGCGAAAGGTATCGATTTGTGAAGAAGAGAGAGTGATAGAGGTGGACATCGTCGAACTTTGTATGGAATTATGATGTAAATAAGAGAATTCTATCGAAATTTGAAAAAATTAGAGGGAAAACAAAAGGATGGTGGCGCGGGGCGGAATCGAACCGCCGACACAAGGATTTTCAGTCCTTTGCTCTACCAACTGAGCTACCGAGCCTCGTTTGGAGGACTGAAATTATAGCTGATAAATATTAAACAATCCTTAAAAAGAAAAGAGCTTCACGCCATTTTGTATCTTTTGCGAAGTTGAAAGATTTTAAGCCTTCTTTGGATAAAATCGCGTCTCCTATTCTCTGTGGGTAGGTGAAATACTCATGCAGTTATTCCTTGAGCAGGTTGTGCCGTCAGGCATTGAGGGCTGCAGAGGTTCAAACCTGAGGTGATCGTCTTCCGACGATCCGGATCTACGCTTTATAAACAAGGAGCACAAAAATATGGTAACCATGAAAGATTTGCTGGAGTGCGGAGTTCACTTCGGACACCAGACACGCCGTTGGAATCCCAAGATGAAAAAATTCATCTTCGGTGAGCGCAAAAACATTTACATCATCGACCTGCAGAAGACTCTCCGTTATTTCAAATACACCTACAATGTCGTTCGCGATGCGGCCGCCGAGGGCCAGACGATCCTCTTCGTCGGGACCAAGAAGCAGGCGCGCAGCGCGATCAAAGAGCATGCCCAGCGCGCCGGAATGCCCTTCGTTGCCACCCGCTGGCTCGGCGGAATGCTGACCAACTATCCCACGATCAAAAAGTCGATCCGCAAACTCGAAATCATCGAGCAGATGGAAGAGAGCGGCCAGATCAACCTGCTGACCAAAAAAGAGGCGCTGATGCTGCGCCGCAAGAAAGAGAAACTGCTCAACTACCTGGAAGGGTACCGCCACATGAAGAAGCTTCCCGATATGCTCTTCGTCATCGACGCGGTCAAAGAGCACATCGCGGTCAAAGAGGCGCGCCGGCTCGGGATGAAAGTCATCGCTCCCCTCGATACCAACTGTGACCCCGATCTGATCGACTATCCGATTCCCGGTAACGACGACGCCATCCGCTCGATCAATCTCTTCTGCCGTGAGATCGCCGACGCGATCCTCGAGGGCAAAGCGATTTACGAAGAGGAGCACGGTGAAGCCGCCGAGAGCACCGGAGCGATCAACGAAGAGGCCGCTGTCGCTGCCGGCGTAAGCGAAGAGGAAGTCAAGCAGATCGTCGAAGAGGCGAAAGCCGAAGCGAAGAGTGAAGCTCCCGCCGAGACGGAAAAGAGTGAAAAAAGCGAGGAGGCGTAAGATGGCCAATTTCGGACCCAAAGATATCAAAAGACTGCGTGAAATGACCGACGCGGGGATGATGGACTGCAAGCAGGCCCTCACCGCGACCGACGGAGATATGGAGGCCGCTGTCGAATGGCTGCGCAAAAAAGGCCTAGGTGCCGCCGCCAAGAAAGCGGACAAAGTCGCCGCCGAAGGTTCCATCACGATGAAGATCGAAGAGCACGCCGGTTTGATGGTCGAGATCAACTCCCAGACCGACTTCGTCGCCAAAAACGAAAAGTTCCAGGCGTTTGCCGGTGAAGTGGTCGAACACGCTTTCGCCAAGGGATTGGCGAGTGCCGAAGAGATTCTCGAGAGCGAGATCAACGGTCAGAATTTCAAAGAGTATCTTGCGCTGCAGATCGCGACCATCGGTGAAAACCTCGTCGTTCGTCGCGTCGCCCGGATCGAGGGCAACGAGAAAGTCGCCGTCAACGGCTACGTCCATGCCGGCGGCCGCGTCGGTGTCCTGGTCGCCGCCGAGTGCGACAAGCCCGAAACTTGCCCCGCCGTCAAAGAAGCCCTCAAAAACATCGCGATGCATGCCGCGGCGATGAACCCCTCCTACCTCGACGAAGCGGCGGTTCCCGCCGAAGTGATCGAAAAGGAGAAAGAGATCGCCCGCGAGCAGCTCCTCAAAGAGGGCAAGCCCGAGAACATTCTTGAAAAGATTCTCCCCGGCAAGATCAAGCGTTTCCTCCAGGACAACACTCTGGCCAACCAGAAGTTCGTCATGGACGACAAGATCAGCGTCGCCGAATATCTCGATAAAGTCGCCAAAGAGGCCGGCGGTAGCGCTAAGCTGGTCGACTACGTCCGCTTCGAGCTGGGTGAAGGTGTCGAAAAGGTCGAAGAGGACTTCGCCGCCGAAGTCGCCAAGCAGATGGGGAAATAATTTTTCGAAAATTGCAAGAAGAACTTTGACACCCCCCGCGCTCTTCTCTCCCTCCGGTGAATAACGCTTCGATTTGTTATTCGCCGATCCTTTCCCCATTTCCATCCTCCTCTCTTGTTCCCTTAATATTACTGATGAATTTATAGTATCATTACATTAGAAATTTTCTTTAAGGAATATGGAGGAGCGGGAAGATGATCCCCGAACGTTGCGCTCTCAGTTTTCTAGTCGATGATCTTCCTATCCATTACTACCAGGCGGAGCTTCTGCTCTACTCTCTTCAGAGATTCACGACCTTTCGCAAAGAGAATATCATCGTACACTGTACCGATCGGGTTGGAGAAGAGTTTATCGATTTTCTTCGGGATGAGGGGTATGAATATAAGAGAGTGCAACCCTATCTCGACGGCAAATACTGCAACAAGTTAACCCAGCTGGAATATTTTTATGAGAGGGGAGAAGATCTCGACGGTGTGCTTCTTGCCGATACGGATACTTTCTTTTTGGATGATCCTTTTGTTTCCGACAAAGAAAAATTCGCAGCGAAAATTGTCGACGGGCCCAATCCGCCGCTTCACGTTATCGAGCGTATCTACCGGGAGGCGGGTATCCCGCTGCCGGAGATAGTGCATTCGGATTGGTTGACGCAGAACGATGTGACCGTCGCTACAAATTTCAACGGCGGTTTCTATTATATACCGATAAAGGCAGTCAAGCGTATAGGAGATTTGTGGAAAAACCGAGCGGAGTGGCTCTATGCCCATCGGGAACTTTTTGACACGCCGGCTCAAGCGATTCATGTCGATCAGATAGCGATGTCCATGGCGGTCGTGCTGAGCGGTGTTCCCGTCGAGAGAGTGGGGGTCAATCAGAACTATCCGATCCATATCGAAAGACCTATCCGATCTCTCGACAGGAAGAGAGGGATTTCGATGTTGCATTACCATCGCGAGATCGATCGTTTCGGGCTGCTCAACGATCGGAAAGTATCGGAACCGATCGGCATCGACGCGATTCACAAAGCCAACAAAGCCATCGCCTCGATGCCGAGGAGTAGGTTCTATGCGAAATTTCGTCAAAGTCTTATTCGGATAGAACGGCCTTCGGATCGTTTGAATGATTTGGAGGAGAGAGTGAAGGAACTCGCGGCATCGTTTCCTCCGAATACCAGACTTATACTCCATGGGGGAACGCCGAAAACGGGTACGACTACATTGCAGTTTTTTTGGGATGAACATAGAGAGGAGATGCTCGAAGAGGGGATCCTTTACGGTGAAAAGGATGGGGTGAGTTACGCTCCGAAGCATCAGTGGATGGTGAGCAGTCTGAAGGCACGGGACTATGAAGGTTTTTTGAAGCATTTTGATGCAGCAACTTGTCGAAGAAAAGATACAGATATTCACACGGTTATATTGTCGACAGAGGGTATCTACAATCATTGGTGGGATTATTCTGACGAAGCGAAAAATTTTCTTCGAATCCTTGGAAAACATTTTGATCTGAAAATTTGGATATGGTTGAGAGAGCCGATCTCTTTTGCTGAGAGTCTCTATAGACAATATTTGAAGAACCCGAGAATCAAAGAGGTGGATTGTTACGGTCGAGATCTTTCACTGGATGAGATGATGCGAGATGAATGGTTTGTCAATCATTTGGATTACCTGGGTTTTCTTGAGGAGTGTCACGAGCTTTTCGGTGCGCGAGGAATTAAAGTTTTCGAAATGAAAAAGGATGTGCTCGAAACAATGTGTGAGGAATTGAACCTGAATGTAGAGAGAGAAACGGTTCATCGCCACAATGAAAAATTGGATTGCACTTTGATCGATGTACTGCGGATTTTCAACCGGCATGAGATGCCAATCAAAGAAAAAAGCAAGCTTGTTGATATTCTGTATGGGATTGAAGAGCAATTTGGAAAATATTTTTCGGATAGAAAACTCTGCAACGGCAATCCTCATAAAATCGAGATCGCTGTTGCCAGACAGCTGGACGTGCTGGAAAGGGAATATAAAATTCGCTTCTAACGCTTCCTCTTCCCTTTTTGATTTATCTTGCGTCCGCCAAGAGAGACGTTCGTTTCTCCGTGAAGGTTCAACGTCAGATTCGTCAAAAGAGCTTCCAGTCCAGAGAGTCTCTTGCGCATCTTTTCGAGCTTTGGAACTTTTTCTTCTTGTTATCACCTCTGTCTTATTGATATGAAACAGGAAAAATCTTCGTTTTGTCTCTTGTAGTATCATTACGCCGAAACTTTTCGTCAAGGAAAAACGTATGAAGATCGATCTCGAATATTTCACCGCATTGCGACATGAACTCCACCGAATCCCCGAACTCTGCTACGAAGAGAAGCTCACATCGGATCGGGTGGCTCGGGAGCTGGAGAACTACGGGATTCCGTTCGAACGGGGAATCGGCGGTACGGGGATCGTCGCCTGGATCGGCAAAGGAAGCTCGCAGCGGGCGATTGCCTTGAGGGCGGATATGGATGCGCTGCCGATCGAGGAGGAGACGGGAGTGAGTTATGTCTCGCGGCATCCGGGGCGAATGCATGCCTGCGGACATGACGGCCATACGGTGATGTTGCTGGCGGCGGCGAAGTATCTGAACGAGGAGGTCGATTTCGATGGACGGGTCGTCCTGATTTTCCAGCCGGCGGAGGAGGGGGGTGCCGGAGCGAAACGGATGATCGAGGATGGCCTCTTCGAGCGTTTTCCCGTCGATCGGATCTACGGGCTGCACAATCGCCCCAGTCTGCCGCTGGGCAAGGTTTTGATCAAAGAGGGGCCGGTGATGACCTCGGTGGATACCTGGGAGGTGAAGGTCGTGGGGCGTTCGGGGCACAGCTCCCAGCCCCACAACGCCATCAACCCCATCCTCGTCGCCTCTCACATCGTCCTGGGAATCAAAGAGATCTCCGCCACCGCTATCGATCCGGCTCAAGCGCACGTCATTACCGTGGCCAAGATCGAAAGCGGAGTTGCCTTCAACGTCATTCCCGACGAATGCCGGATCGAAGGGTCAGTCAGAGCCTTTACGCCCGAAGTGCAGGATCTGATCGAAAAGAGGATCGAAGAGATAGCTCGTGGCGTGGCTGCGGCATTTGGTGCGAGGGTAGAGGTGGAGTACCGGCGTAAATACCCGCCGACGATCAATACCCACACGCGCACGGCGATCCGTGCCGCCGAGAAGTGCGTAGGCAGAGAGGGAATCGTTCACGATTTCCCCTCCAGTATGGGCTCGGAGGATTTCAGTTTCTTTCTGCAGCATGTCCCGGGTTGTTATGTTTGGCTCGGGAGCAAAAAAGATCCAGAAGCGGAGACGATCCCTCTGCATTCGAGTCGCTACGATTTCAACGACGGGTTGATCGAGACGGGAGTCTGCTACTGGGTCAATCTGATCAAAGAAGAGTTGGGGGAATCTGCTCCGGAGTGACGTTCCGGATGATCAGGGCTTTTTGAGTTTGTTGAAGACAGCGCCATCGAGAGAGAGATTGGCCATAATGCCTTTGTTGTCAAAGGCGAAGGCAACGATGGATTTTTTGAAATCGACGGTGCTGAGGTCCACACCGCCGCCCCAGTTTACGAAAGAGATGGAGCCGTCGATACCCACTTTCCATTTATTGCTTTGTCGAAAACTCTCCAGTGCCTGGGGCGTGAGAAAGGCGATGATGATGGAGCGTTTCTCCGCACCGGCCTGGAAACCGATCGAAGCGCTGATCATGGAGTAGTAATCCACGATTTTCCCTCCGACGACAAGGCCACCCTCTCCGTAACCTCCTCCGACGATAAAGCCCGCTTTGTAGAGGTTTGGGATCACGAGATAGCCGCTGGTCCTCTCCAAAAACTCCTTCCCCCCTTTCGCTTGGGCTTCGAAACGCTGGATTGTGTTTTTGATCTGGAGATCGAGAACGTTTTTATCCTCGGCTGTAGCGGATTCTACTCCGACAAAAAAGAGCAGAGTAAACAGCAAAAAAATTTTTTTCATACGACTGACCTTTGCAATGAGTTGAAACGAAATAAATGATAGCGAAATATACGGGGGAAGAGAGGAGAAAAATCATCCTCTCGAGGGAAAAAGTTATTTTGTCAACTCTTTTTCGGCTTTATGGACTTCGATCAAATCTTCGATATTGGTATCGAGGACGTAGACGTTGCTGTAGCCGAGCATTTCGAGATAACCCATGATTCGGTTGGCGAACCACCCCTTCAGACACGCGACGACGATGGCGTCACTTTTGTTTACGGGCAGTTCATCCGCGTAGTCGTAGAACGACGGATAGGGCATATAGTAAGCGTTGGGGATGTCGGCTTCTTGGGCGTTGTCGCCGTTCACCTTGGCGGGAGGGCGGACATCCAGCAAAACAGCGCCGGCATCACGAATCAATTCCCGAGCCTGATGGATCGTGACATGACCGAGATTCTCCTTCTCTTTGTCGGGTTCGATAACCTCTTTGAGGCGTTCGGCAATACTCTCTTTCATTGCTCTCTCCTTCGTTATGGAATAGGAAAGTCTAACGCCTGGACGTTAACCGTCTCTTACTTGACGGCGATGTCCCGACGTTTTTTGGAGGCGACTTTCTCAAAGGTAATGATCAAGCGTCCGTTTTCGTAGCGGGCGTCAATGCTGTCACGATCGATATCTTCGGGGAGATAGAAGCTTCGGGTATATTTCCCGTAGGCGCTCTCCATCAGATAATAGTCCCCTTCTTGGACCTTTTCGTCAAATTTGCGTTCGGCGCTGACTGTCAAATAGTTGTCTTCGATGCTGACGTTGATGTCCTCTTTTTTCACACCGGGCAGATCTACCTCGATGGTATAGGTATCTTTCTGCCGATTGCGTGAAAGGTTGGCCAAAGGAAGATGGCTGGCGACATTGCTGAAAACCTCTTTGAACCTTTTTGCGGTCTCGACGACACCTTCGTGGGTTTTCTTCTCGACCTTTTGGACTTCATTTTTGATATCGCTCATGAGGCACCTCCTTATTTGATCTCGATTTTCTTGGGCGTTTTTTCAACGCTCTGTGCTTTGGGGATTTTGACGGTTAATACTCCGTCTTTCGCTTCAGCCTCGATCTTGTCGACATCGACATCTTCAGGCAGTGTGAAGCTGCGCTCGAAGGTTCCGTAGACGCTTTCAACCCGATAGAAGTCGTCCTCTTTACGCTCCTCTTCGATCTTTCGTTCTCCGGAGATGGTCAGGACATTGTCTTTGACGTCGATATTGATGTCTTCTTTCTTGACCCCGGGGAGATCGACTTCGATGTAGTAGGCGTCATCCGTTTCCCGTGTATTGACCGCGGGGACAAAATCAACTGCCGGAGCCTCTTGCGCCGTTTTTTCGACACTCTGCATCAGACGGTTCATATACTCGAATGTCTTTTGCATGTTTTGAAATTCTTTGAAGGGATCAAATTGTGTCAATTTCATTTTTCTCTCCTTTTCTCTCGAATTTTTTCGGTCTCTTGAAACCGATTTTCAAAAGAATTTTATCGCGAGAGTTGAGGAAAGAATGCTACTCAGGTAGCAAATATAGAGAATAATATAAGAATTATTTAGTGTAATTAACTAAATGATTCTTAGAAATACTTGGCATGTTTTTATAGGAAAAATACATTGTGCTTTTTTCATAACACGCAACACAGAATACAATCTTCGCCGTTAAAGTACCGGTAGATGCCAGCGGCGGAGGTAGGCGATCATTCGAAGCATAACGGCGAAAAGGAAAACGAGGGTGACGCCGAGTGTTCGGGGAGCATGCAGATAAGGTAGAAGATAAAGAAGCGCTCCGACCAATACCGCGATGACACCGTAGAAGCCTCCATGCAGCAAATAGGGGATGCGGTTGAGAAGGACATCCCGCAAAATCCCTCCTCCGACGGCAGTGGTAAAAGCGAGGAGGACGACACCGGCGAGATTGAATCCCGTCTCCAGTCCCACCAAGGCTCCGGAGACGGCGAAAGAGACCATCCCGAGAGCATCAACGAAGACAAAAAGAAGCTTCGACTCCCAGGGATGATCCTGCATCCTTCTCCAGATCAGTATCGTGGTCACTGCGACAACAACGGCGGAGGGGAGTGAATGGGTCAGGGAGTAGGGTGCCCGATCGGAGAGGAGATCGCGTAGGATCCCTCCTCCCAGAGCGGTGAGGAAGGCGCTGAGATAGATGCCGAGTAGATCGAGGCGGTGCCGTACCGCGATGTAGAACCCGCTGGCGGAAAAAGCGGCGATGCCGAGATACTCTGCGATCAGGAGCAACATACTCGCTCCTGATCGCAAGTGAGATGAGAGGAGTGAGAAGTGAATTTTTGGTGGGAGGGTGAGAAGGTGGGAGGGTAAGAAGGCCGGTGGTTCATCTCTTCCCACCCTCTCATCGGTGCGAAGCCCTGTGCAAACGACAAACGACGAAATACCAATAACCCGGGCCTCCGGCCCGTCAATGATTGAGAATCTGTTTGAGGAAGAGTTGGAGGCGTTCGCTCTCGGGGTGGTGGAAGAAGGTCTCGGGGTCGTTCTCTTCGACGATCTGCCCGGCGTCCATGAAGATGACGCGGTCGGCGACTTTGCGGGCGAAGCCCATCTCGTGGGTGACGGTGATCATCGTCTTGCCCTCTTCGGCCAGTTTGACCATGACGTCGAGGACTTCGCCGATCATCTCGGGGTCCAGGGCGGAGGTGGGTTCGTCGAAGAGCATGATGTCGGGGCTTTTGCACAGGGCCCGTGCGATGGCGACGCGCTGCTGCTGGCCACCGGAGAGTTGGTTGGGATATTTGTGGGCCTGCTCGGCGATGTTGACCTTTTCCAGGTAGTGCATCGCCGTCTCTATCGCCTCTTTTTTCGGCTTTTTGTAGACCCAGACGGGAGCGAGGGTGAGGTTTTCGAGGATCGTCAGGTGGGGGAAGAGATTGAAGTGCTGGAAGACCATCGCGACGTTGGCGCGGACCTTCTTGAGGTTTTTGACGTCGTTGTTGACCTCGATCCCTTTGACTTTGATGCTGCCCTCCTGGTACTCCTCCAGGCGGTTGATGCAGCGGATCATCGTGGATTTTCCCGAGCCGGAGGGGCCGGCGACGACGACGATCTCTCCCTTGCGGACCTCCAGGTTGATGTTTTTGAGGACGTGGAAGTCTCCGTACCATTTGTTGACGTTTTCCAGTCGGATCATCGGTTCGCCCAGGGGATGGACCGCTTTGGGATCCTCTTTGCTGATGTGCGTCGCCTGCGGCGTCTCTTGCGCCTTGGCCTGCGTTTGTGTCGGAGTTTCGTTTGCCATAGATTCGCCTTTATTTGTTGTTGGTGTCAAGTCGTTTCTCCAGACGTTTGGAGTACATGGACATACTGAAAGTGAAGATCCAGAAGATGAAGGCGACGAAGACGTAACCTTCGGTGTCCATACCGAGCCAGTCGCGGTCGTTGGCGGTGACGTTGACCATCGCCAGCAGATCGAAGAGGCCGATGATCATCACCAGCGACGTATCCTTGAAGAGGCTGATGAAGGTCCCCACGAGGTTGGGGATCGTCACCTTGATCGCCTGAGGCAGGATAACCAGCCCCATCTTTTGCCAGTAGCTCAGTCCCAGGGCGTCGGCGGCTTCGTATTGCCCTTTGGGGATCGCCTGGAAGCCAGAGCGGATGTTTTCGGCGACGTAGGCTGCCTCGAAGAAGGTGATCCCGATCAGCGCCCGGGCGAGCTTGTCGAAATTGACCCCCTCGGGGAAAAAGAGTGGCAGAACGACCGATGCCATAAAAAGGACGGTGATCAGAGGAACGCCGCGAACGAATTCGATGTAGAAGACGCTCAGGCTTTTGATGATCGGCAGCTTGGATTGGCGCCCAAGGGCCAGAAGGATCCCGATCGGGAAAGAGAGGACGATGCCGACCGAGGCGATGACCAGGGTCAACAACAGTCCGCCCCATTTGCTCGTCTCCACCAGAGAGAGCCCGAAGTGCCCGCCGTGGAGCATCAGGTAGGCGAAGACGGGGAAAAGCACGATCAACGTCAGTTTGAGACGATGCAGGCCGGGGACGAATTTTGCGAACGCCCCGAGGGCGAGAACCGCGGCGAAGACGCTCTTGGGCCGCCAGAGCTGATCGTGGGGGTAAAAGCCGAAGAGGAACATATCGAGTTTCTCTTTGATGAAAACCCAGCACGCCCCTCCGCCGGTACAGGCGCTCTTGGAGTCTCCGGCGAAATGCGCGTCGATGACCGCCCACTTGATGAAGGGGGGTACGGTCCAGTAGAGGATGGCGAGCCCCAGGATCGTGAAGGCGATGTTGTAAGGGCTGGAGAGCAGATTGTGGCGGATCCAGGCGATGGGGCCCCGTGCGCTGATGGGGGGCTCTTTGGTGGGTTGGGGAGGATAGACGGCCATCTCAGCGCTCCTTGATTTTCATTTTGGCGTTGAACCAGTTGAGGATCAGCGAAACGATCAGGCTGATCAAGAGGTAAGTGAGCATCGTAATCAGCAGAATCTCCAGGGCCTGTCCGGTCTGGTTGAGGCTGGTCCCGGCGAAGATCGTCACCAACTCCGGGTAGCCGATCGCGGCGGCCAGGGAGGAGTTTTTGATCAGGTTGAGGTACTGGTTGATGATGCTGGGGATCGCGATGCGCACCGCTTGGGGCAGGATCACCAGGCGCAATTGCTGCATCGGGGAGAGTCCGAGACTCGTCGCCGCCTCCTTCTGCCCCTTGGGGACCGCTTCGATCCCGCTGCGGATCGCTTCGGCGATGAAAGTGGCGGTGTAGATGCTCAGAGCAAAAAGCAGGGCGAGAAATTCGGGGGTGTACGTCTTGCCGCCTCGAAAGTTGAAGCCGTGCAGCTCGGGAAGGACCGCCGTGACGGGCCGGCCGGCGACGAGATAGGCCAGCAGAGGCAAGCCGATGAGCAGGATGAATGCGGTCAAAAAGACGGGGAATTGCTCACCGGTCTCCTCCTGCCGTTTCTTGGCCCAGCGGTGGGTGAAATAGATCGCGACCACCGCAAGGAAGAGCGCAGCACCGATCATCCATGAGCCGGGCCCGAAGACGAGCTCGGGCATGAAAAAGCCCCGATTGTTGATGAAGATCGTGTCGAAAAAGTTGAGGCTGTGTCGGGCCGCCGGGAGTGTCGCGAGGACGACGTTGTACCAAAAGAGGATCTGCAGCAGGACCGGGATGTTCCGAAAGGTTTCGATGTAGGCTGCGGCGATGCGGTTGATGAGCCAGTTGGGGCTCAGGCGCCAGACGCCGATCAACAGCCCCAGCAGGGAGCTGAGCACGATCCCCCAGAAAGAGACGATGAGGGTGTTGAGCAGACCGACCTCGAAGACTTTGAGGTGGGTATCCATCGGGCTGAAGGGGATCGGCGCTTCGGTGATGTCGAAGCCCGCCGTCGCGTGGAGGAAGGCGAATCCCGTCTTGATGCCCCGCTGCTCGATGTTGTGCGCGGTGTTTTGCGCGATGTAGAAGAGGAAAGCGACGAAGAGCACGATCGTGATGATCTGATAGAGAATGCCGCGGACTTTTTCGTTGCGTAGAAAGGCGGGCAAGGGAATCCTTTTTGAATAATTAAAAATGAATAATTAATAATTGGGGTATGCGTTGCTTGGAGACGCCAATTATTACCAAAGAGTATCTCACTACTCCACCTTTTCATTATTAACTATTTATTTTTAATTAAATCCAAATGGAGCAGAGCTCCATAGGGATTAGCGGAACGGAGGAGAGTACTGGATTCCGCCTTTGGTCCACAGAGCGTTGAGACCGCGCTTGATCTTCAGAGGCGTTTTGGCTCCGACGTTGCGCTCGAAGATTTCGCCGTAGTTGCCGACCTGCTTAATGGCGTTGTAGAAGCACCCTTTGGGGAGTTTCACGTTTTCGCACATCTTGCCCTCCACGCTCAGGAGACGGCGGACTTCGGGATCCGTGCTCTTGGCTTTGGCGTTGTCGACGTTGGCCATCGTAACCCCTTTCTCTTCGGCGGTCAGGAGGGCGTTGCGGGTCCATTTGGCGATGTCGAACCACTGATCGTCACCCTGGCGAACGGCGGGGGCCAGGGGCTCTTTGGAGATGATCTCGGGCAAGACGACGTACTTGTCGGGATTTTTCAGTTTGGTCCGGGTAGCGTAGAGGCCCGAAGCGTCTGTGGTGAGGACGTCACAGCGTCCCGCTTCGAAAGCTTTGGTTACCTGATCGTTGGTATCGAAGGTGATCGCTTTGAACTTCATATGGTGGCTTCGGAAGTAGTCGGCCAGGTTGAGCTCGGTCGTGGTACCGGCTTGAATACAGACGGTCGCCCCGTCGAGTTCGCTGGCGCTCTTGACTCCCAGAGCCTTGGGAACCATGAAGCCCTGCCCGTCGTAGTACATGACGCCGGTGAAGTTGATCCCCAACGAGGTATCCCGCGTTTCGGTGTCGGTGGTGTTGCGGGAGAGGACGTCGATCTCACCGCTTTGAAGTGCGGTGAAGCGCTCTTTGGCGTTGAGGGGGACGTACTTGACCTTGGAAGCGTCGCCGAGGACGACGGCGGCCAGCGCGCGGCAGTAGTCGACGTCGAGTCCGCGCCACTGTCCTTTGGAGTCGGCTTCACTAAAGCCGGGGAGTCCGGTGTTGACCCCGCATTTAAGGACGCCGGCCTTTTTGACGTCGTCCAGAGTTCCGGCCATAGCCAGGGTGGCGGTAGCGAGGGCGGCGACCGCCGAGAGTTTCAAAAGTCTTTTCATCATTGTCTCCTTTGATTGATGGTTGACGTCCAAGTTTAGAATGATTTGGGTTAAACAAAGCTAATAACTCTCTATAAATTACAAAATCTTTTTCGAATAGTGTCAAAGGGGATCGACTTCCCAAAAAAAGTCGATCCACGCCGGGGCGTTTTTGAGGTAGAAGTCGGGTTCGATCAGCGAACCGGGTTTGTGGAAAAGGGTGGCGATGGAGAAGTCGGTTTCAGGGTGGCGCTTTTGCATCGTTTCGAGAACTCCGATGAGAGTTTCGCCGCTGTCGGCGATGTCGTCGAGGATCAGAGCTTTGCGCGCACCGCGCAGGTCGGGGAGATTGAAGATCTCCAGAGTGTCGAGCTTACGGGTGCCGTCGTAGTGGATGGAGTTGAGGCAAAAGACTCGGCGGGTATCGAGGGTGATGCCGAGAAAATGCCCCATCGTCAGTCCGCCGCGCGAGATGGGCAGGAGGGTGTCGAAACTGTGGGGCTCGATCATCCGGTGCAGGGTGCGGATATCGTCGAGAAATTCCGTATAGCTGTAA
The DNA here is from genome assembly GCA_027080995.1 of Campylobacteraceae bacterium. Taxonomy (GTDB): domain Bacteria; phylum Campylobacterota; class Campylobacteria; order Campylobacterales; family Sulfurovaceae; genus Nitratifractor. The sequence goes on from JALWNT010000036.1 coordinate 15,361, forward strand.
TAATACTTTTCCATACCTTTTCTCTCAATGCAGGATGAAGACGATGAGACTGATCGCCGTAATGAGGTAGATACCGATGTTGAGCTCCGCAAATTTCCCCTGCGCCATCTTGAGCAGGGTGAAAGCGACGAATCCGGCGGAGAGGCCGTTGGTGATGGAGTAGGTCAGCGGCATCAGCAGCACAGTGAAAAAAGCCGCCGACGCGGTAGCGAGATCCATCCCCTCGAAATCCATTTTGCCCAGTTCGGTGAACATCAGGATCCCGACGATGACGAGGACCGGATAGATGGCGGGGCCGGGGATCGCCTGGAAGAGCGGCAGCATAAAGAGGGTGAGGATAAAAAAGGCCGCGGTGAAGATCGCCGTCAGGCCTGTACGGCCTCCCGCTTCGACCCCGCTGGCGGATTCGATGAAGCTGGTGGTCGTCGAGACTCCCAGCAGGGAGCCTGTGACGGTGGCGACGGCGTCGGCTTCGAGGGTCTTCTCCAAAGATCGGTCGGGATCGTCCCCCTCCTGGAAGAGTCCGGCCCGGGCCCCGACGGCGGTGAGGGTGCCTAATGTGTCGAACATATCCGTAACGAGGAAGGTGATGATCACGGGCAGCAGCGCCAGGGAGAGGGCGGAGACGACGTCGAGGTGGAAGGCGATGGGGGCGATGGAGGCGGGCATACTGAAGAGCCCTTCGGGGCTTTTGCCCAGGCCGGTCATCCAGCCGACGACGGAGGTGAGCAGGACTCCGAGGATGAAAGCGCCTCGGATCTTATAAAGATAGAGGATCAGCGTCAGGAAGAGGCCGAAAATCCCCAGCAGCACCGCCGGCTGCCCCAGATGTCCCAGGGTAACGAGCGTGGCTTTGTCGGGGACGATGATTCCGAGCTGCTTGAGGCCGATGAAGGCGATGAAGGCGCCGATGCCCGCGCTGATGGCCCGGCGCAGGTCCATCGGGATCGAATGCATGACCCAGACCCGGAAGCGGGTAAAGGAGAGCGCAACGAAGATCACCCCCGAGAGGAAGACGATCCCCAGCGCCGTCTGCCAGGGGATCTTCATCCCCAGAACCAGGCCGTAGGTGAAGTAGGCGTTGAGCCCCATCCCGACACTCATCGCGACGGGGGTGTTGCTCCAAAAACCGTTGAAAGCGGTGGCGAGGATCGTCACCAGAGCCGTGGCGGTGATGACCGCGGGCATCGGCAGCCCCGCGTCGGCCATAATGAAGCCGTTGACGGGGACGATGTACATCATCGTCAAAAAAGTGGTCAAGCCCGCGATCAGTTCGGTGCGGACGTTGCTTCCTTTCTCCTCGAGTTTGAAACGTTGCAAAAAAGCCATCATACTCTCCTCACTTCTGAAATTTTGGATTGAGTGCCCTGAAAAACCCTCCTCTCGGCTTTTCAGAGCACTCCGTTACGACTTTGAAGTATAACACGCGGTGCATCAAGTGGAAATTTTGGCTTGAATCGTTGCATTTGATATTTCGAAAACCGTTGAAAATCAGTGTGTTAACCGTGCCGTAGGGCCCAGCTGCTATAATAAGCGCTAAAATTCAAAGAGATTAAGAAAAAAGAGGTAGAGAATGCAACTGTTTGACGACGACGATGATTTTTTGAGTACGACACCGCGGGAAAATTTCTATCAGGTCCTTTTCACCGCCAACCGGAACATCGTAGAGAACGAAGTCGAAAAGCTGATCGAGCGTCTGGCTGTCGCGGAGAAGATGCTCGAGGATCAGGGACTCGAGGAGGAGTACGAGCGGCAGGTGCTTTCGATGCCGATCGCGGAGCCCTCGGAGATCGACAACCGCAAAAATTCCCTCTTTATCGAGACGGTGGGCAACATCGTCACCCAGTGCGAATAGGACGCTGAGGTGTTGGAGGCTGTCGAGCGCAAAATCGCGCAGTACATCGCCGAGCTCGAAGATCCCGATGCCGCGGCGCTCTATCGCAGGCTCCCGGCGGGCAAGCGACTGCGGGCCCGACTCATCCTGACGATCGCGGGAAACGGTCTGGCGGCGGTAGAGACGGCGGCGGTGGTGGAGATGATCCACGCGGCGAGCCTGCTGCACGACGACGTCATCGACGACGCCTTCGTCCGGCGGGGTGAAGCCTCCCTCAATGCCCTCTACGGCAACAAAACCGCCATTATGTTCGGCGACGTTCTCTACTCCAAAGCCTTTCACGAACTGGTCGACATCGACCGGCGCATCGCCCGGGTGATCTCCAACGCCGTCGTGCAGCTGAGTCTCGGAGAGCGGCGCGACGTGCTCCTGGGCGAACGCTTCAATCCCGACCGGGAAGCCTACCTCGGGATGATTTACCAAAAGACCGCTTCCCTCATCGAAGCGGCCTCCGAAGCGGCGGCGCTGCTGGCGGGCAAACGCCCCGAACCCTACCGGATCTACGGGCGCAATCTCGGGATCGCCTTCCAGATGATCGACGATCTTCTGGACATCACCCAACCCTCTGAAGTCCTGGGCAAGCCGGCGATGCACGACTACGAAGAGGGAAAGACGACGCTGCCTTACATCACCCTCTACGAACGTCTCGACGAAAAGGGACGCGCGAAGCTCGTCGCGCTTCACGGCCGGCGGCTTCGACCGGAGGATCAAGCCTGGATCCTGGCACAGATGCAGGCCCACGACGTGCTAGAGCACTGCTACGCCGAAGCCCGGGAGCTGGTCGAAGAGGCGATGGCGCTGATGGAGCAAGAGGGAGAGCCCAACCTCGAAGCGATCGCCCGGAAAATGATCGAAAGGAACTATTGAGATGCATTATCAGGTCGTCAGTTTCAACTACAAACGCTGCGATCTCGATCAACGCGAAGCGCTGGCGTTTACCGACGACGATGAAATTCGGGATTTTCTGCGCACGCTGGTCCATTTCGACTTTATGCTCGAAGCTTTCGTCATCAACACCTGTAACCGCATCGAAATCGTCAGTGCCAGCCGGGACAACTTCGCTACCTTTCACGCGATTCTCGGTCTCCTGAGCCGCCGGACCGGCGTAGGGTTTCACGAGTTGGCCCAGAGTGCGATGCGTTACGAGGATGAGGCGGCGGTGGAGCATCTCTTCAGCGTCGTCTCCTCCTTGGACTCTCTTGTCATCGGTGAAGCTCAGATCACGGGGCAGGTGAAGCAGGGCTTTCGACTCTCCTATGAAAACGGCACGGCGGGGCGGGAACTCAACCGGGTGCTCAGCTATGCCGTCAAGTGCGCCGCCGAAGTGCGCAACGCTACCAACATCTCTGAAAATCCCGTCTCCATCGCCTCCGTCGCCGTCGCCCAGGCTCAGGAGCTGATGAACGGTTCGCTGGCGGGAATGACAGGTGTCGTCGTAGGCACCGGAGAGATGGGGCGCCTGGCGGCCAAGCACCTGCTGCGCTCCGGCGCCGATGTGCTGTTGGTCTCCCGGACCCGGGAAACGGCCGAAGCCCTGGCCGAGGAGCTGGGCGAGAACGTGCGCGTCGGCGATTTTGCCAAACTGAAAGATTACCTCAATCGCTATCGCCTTCTCTTTACCGCTACCGCCTCCCCCGAGCCGATCATCACGCCGGGGATGTTGGAGGAGAAGGCGCTCGATCGGATCTGGTTCGATATGGCGATTCCCAGGGATGTGGCCGAAATGGGCGAGTGCAATGTCCGTCTCTATCGCATCGACGACCTTCAGGCGATCTCCAAGAACAACCATGCCCTGCGCCAAGAGCAGGCGCTGCGGGCTTCCGAAATCGTTCGGCGCTACAAAGAGGAGTTTTTCCGTTGGCTCCAGGCGCTCTCGGTGGAGCCGGTCATCAAGCGGATGCGTCTCGATATCGACCGGGTCGTCGATGAAGAGGTCGAGCGGGTTTTGCGCAAAGGGTATCTGCCCCCTGAGTATGAGGCCAACCTTCGCTACGCGATGAAGCAGGCTTTCGACAAATACCTCCATCAGCCCACCCGGCAGCTGCGGGCGATCTCCAAAGAGAGCGAGGGGAGCAACGCCATTGACGCCGTCAAACGGGTTTTCGGGATCGACACTGAGGATGTGGATCCCCGCCAATACAAAGTCAGTATCAAGGACAATGAATGAGATTTTCACGAACGTTAATCCCTACGGCCAAAGAAGCGCCCAGTGACGCGGTACTTCCGAGCCATATCTATCTGCTGCGCGCCGGGTTCATCCAGAGTGTGGGCGCCGGCCTCTACAATTTCCTCCCCCTGGGCAAGCGGAGCCTCGATCGGGTCCGTCGGGTGGTCAAAGAGGAGCTCGATGCCGCCGGCTGCCAGGAGGTCGATCTGGCCTTCGTCACCCCAGCCGAGCTCTGGCGGGAGAGCGGACGCTTCGAAAAGTACGGCAAGGAGTTGCTGCGCTTCACCGACCGCAAGGAGAACGAGTTCGTCTTGGGCCCCACCCACGAAGAGATGATGGTCAACCTGGTGCGCCAGAGCGTCAAGAGTTACAAGCAGCTGCCTCTGCACCTCTATCAGATCAAGACCAAATTCCGTGACGAGATCCGGCCGCGTTTCGGCTTGATGCGTGGGCGGGAGTTCCTGATGGAAGACGGCTACAGTTTCCACAAAGACGAAGAGGATATGAAGCGGGAATTCGACCATATGGAGGCGACTTACAGCCGGATCTTCACCCGGCTGGGGCTGGACTTTCGGGTGGTAGAAGCCGACAGCGGTGCCATCGGCGGCAGCGGCTCCAAGGAGTTTATGGTTTTGGCCGAGAGCGGTGAGGATACCGTCGTCGTCTGCGACGGCTGCGACTACGGCGCCAACGTCGAAGCGGCGACGAGAGCGCCGCGGGAAGCTCCGAACTACGAGGAGGGAGAAGCCCCCGAGATGAGCAGCGGAGATTTCCATACGCCCGAGACGAAGACGATCGAGGATCTGGCGGAATTTTTCCACATCGATCCCCATCATCTGATCAAAGCGGTCGCAAAAAAAGCTCTCTACGACGAGGGGCGTGAAGAGATTGTGCTCTTTTTCATCCGGGGCAACGAAGAGTTGGAGGAGACCAAAGCGGCCAACGCCGTCGGAGCCAACGAATTGATCGAAGTGAGCGAAGAGGAGCTGCGCTCCGCCGGTCTGACACCGGGATATATGGGCTTCATCGGCCTGCCGGAGACGGTGCGCTACGTCATCGACAACGAGCTCAAAGGAGAAAACAATCTCATTATGGGCGCCAACCGCGATGAGTACCACAAAATCGGAGTGAGCGTTCCCGATTTCGGAGAAAACTTCGCCGATCTCGTCACCGTCCGGGAGGGGGACCGCTGTGCCCGATGCGGCGGGCGTCTGTCGA
>JALWNT010000037.1 GCA_027080995.1 Campylobacteraceae bacterium
CGGTGACGTACACCGCCATAATTCCTGCGAAGATCATCAGCCACGCGACGAAAACGACCGTCGCCAGCGTCCCGTAAAAGGGAAAGAGGAGCGCCAGAACACCGAGGATCGCGATCACGATCCCCGCAATCAGGGAGTGCTTGCTGAATTTGGCCAGAAGCTCATGGTCATCCGGTAAGAGACTGTAATTCCACATTTCGATTCCTTTGTTTCCGTTTCTCTATACAGACCGCCGGAGCGGCCACACTCATTTCCAATAGTATAGCGCGTCGCCGCCCAGTTCATATTCGATCTCCAGCAGGCGGTTGTACTTGGCCAGGCGCTCGCTGCGGGAGGCCGAGCCGCTCTTGAGGTGTCCGCTGCCCATCGCGACGGCGAAATCCGCCAGGAACGTGTCGGCCGTCTCGCCGGAGCGGTGGGAGAGGAAAGCCCGCCAGCCGTGCTCGATGCACAGACGCACCGCATCGACCGTCTCGGTGACGGTGCCGATCTGGTTGAGCTTGATCAGTGACGCGTTGGCGGTGTGCTCTTCGATGCCGCGCCGGATGAATTTGGTGTTGGTGACGAAGATGTCGTCGCCGACCACTTCGATCTTGTCCCCAAGCTCGGCGGTGAATTTGGCGAAGCCTTCCCAATCCTCCTCGGCGAGGGGGTCCTCCCAGAGGATGATCGGGTATTTGGCCACCCACTCTTTGGCCAGGGCGATCAAATCGTCGCTGGTCATTTTGCCTGCGCCCGACCATTTGAGGTCGTAGTGCCCCTTCTTGTCGATCGAGAAGGAGGTGGCGGCACTGTCGATGGCGATGGAGATGTCGGTGCCGGGTTTGTAGCCGGACTTTTCGATCGCTTCGATGATCAGTTCGATCGCCTCTTCGTTGCTCCCGAGGTTGGGGGCGAAGCCCCCCTCGTCACCGACCGAGGTGGCCAGGCCGCGGGCTTTGAGCAGGCCTTTGAGGGTGTGGAAGGTCTCGGCCACATAGCGCAGCCCCTCGCTGAAAGTCGGCGCCCCGTGGGGGACCGCCATAAACTCCTGGAAATCGACGCTGTTGTCGGCGTGCTCCCCGCCGTTGAGGATGTTCATGCAAGGAACGGGAATGCGCCGGGCTTCGCTGCCGCCCAGATAACGGTAGAGATCGGTCCCCTGGCTCTGCGCCGCCGCCTTGGCCGCCGCCATCGAGACCCCCAGGATAGCGTTGGCCCCCAGACGCGATTTGTTCTCGGTGCCATCCAGGCCGATGAGGAAATGGTCCAGCAGGCTCTGCTGTGCCGCGTCCTTGCCGATGATCTCGGGGGCGATGATGTGGTTGACGTTTTCGCAGGCTTTGAGCACCCCTTTGCCGCCGTAGCGGCTGGGATCGCCGTCGCGCAGCTCCACCGCCTCGTACTCGCCGGTACTGGCCCCCGAGGGGACCGAAGCGCTGACTTTGGTGCCGTCCTCGAGCTCCATAAAGACCCGGACGGTGGGATTGCCCCGAGAGTCGAGGATCTCGAGAGCGTAGACGTTTCTGATGCGTGTGTTGGGCATGGTGATTCCTTGTTATTCTTGTTATTGGTATATTTGTGTATTGGTATATTTGGAAAGGGTGTAGCAGGAATAATTCCCCAATACACCAATAACCAATATACCAGTTACCCTGCTTTAGCGCGAAGCGCTAAAGCAGTTCTTCCGCCACTTCGTCGATGTTGTCGTGCCAGCGTTTTTTGATGTGGATGTAACCCACGCCCCAGCCCAGGACGACGGAGAGCGCCAGGAACCAGAGGAAGTTGAAGGCCATCAGAGCGTAGTAGTCGATCAGCGCGAAGATCATCACGAAGACGACGAAATAGACGAAGCTGATCTTGTGGTAATGCGCCCAGGGAAAGCGCTTTTTCTTCTTGGTCTTATGCATGGGGCGGTTTTCCTCCGCCGTGGGGGCGGCGCATCATCGACTGGAAGAAGTAGCTCTGGGCCAGCTTGCCGAAGGCTTCGGTGAGCGTGGGATGGGGATGGATCGCGCCCATCACCTCCATCGGCTTCATCTTTTTGGCGACGATCAGCGCCGCTTCGCCGCTGAGGCTGGAGGCGTCCTCGCTGACGATCTGGATGCCGACGATGCTGCCGTCGCTCTTGTCGATGACGAACTTGAGCAGCCCCTCGGGGGCATGGTCGATCTGAGCCCGGGCGTCGACGCGGTAGTCGTAGCGGATCACTTCGACCTCTTTACCCGCTTTCTGCGCGTCGGCTTCGCTCAGGCCCGCCGATGCGATCTGGGGATCTGAGAAGAGCACCCAGCTGAGCTTGGAGGCATCGGCCTCGTGCCGGCTGGGGGCGTAGAGGTTGTGGATCGCGATCCCCGCCTGATAGGTCGCCCAATGGGCGAACTTCGGTCCCACGGCGCAGTCGCCCACGGCGTAGATATGCGGCTGAGAAGTCTGAAGTGTTTCATCGACTTTGACGCCGTGGCGGTCGTATTCGACGCCCGCTTTCTCCAGACCGATCCCCTCGACATTGGCCGCTCGGCCTGTGGCGATGAGCAGATGGGGTACCTTCAGGCTTTTCTTCTCGCCGTTTTGCTCGTAATGGATCGTAAAGTCGCCCTCTTTCCCGTCGATTTCACCGAAAGTGACGTTCAAAAGAATGTCGATCCCCTGTTCCTGCATCCGCCTTTGCACCATCAGCGCCGCCTCTTCGTCGATGCGCTTGAGGATACGGGGGCCGCGCTCGAGGATATGGCACTTGACCCCCAGCTTGGCGAACATCTGCACCAGCTCGCAGCTGATGGCGCCTGCACCGATGAAGGCGATCTCTTCGGGGAGTTTCGTCTGCTTGAAGACGTCGGCGTTGGTCCAGGCGTGGGCGACACCCTCCCCCTGAATAGGCGGTAGGTAAGCCGACGCTCCCGTAGCGACGATCGCCTTCTCGAAGCTATATCGGTCGCCGTTCAGCTCGACGGTATGCTCGTCGACAAACGCCGCTTCGCCGCCTAGAAAATCGAGAGTGGGCATCCCTTCCATCTGCTTGAGTGCCGCCTGGGAGCGCATCGTGAGGATCTTCTCCTTCTCGGCGATCACCTGCTCCCAGTGGATCTGGGGGGTGGAGGTGACCTCCACATGGAAGCCCTCGGCCTCTTTGAACATCGCGTAGCGGTTGGCGGCGTTTTCGAGAATCTTGGAGGGGATGCACCCCTCAAAAAGGCACTCGCCCCCCGGTTCACCCCGCTTGTCGACGATGAGCACCTTTTTGCCGAATTGCGCCGCGGCCATCGCGGCGGGTGTCCCGCCGGGGCCCGCGCCGAGGACGATGAGATCGTAATGAGTCATTTTAATCCTTGTTATTGGTTATTGGTGTATTGGGCATTGGAAGCCTGATGGCTTCCCCGGCATTGGGGCATTGAGGCATTTTGTTCTCACCAATGCCAAATGCCGATTCGCGAAGCGAATCTCAATGCCAAAATGCCTATCGTTTCAAAATCTCCAAAGCCTCTTTCACGCTCTTGTTCTCACACGTGATCGCATAGATCGCATCCGCCATCTTCACCCCCTCTTCCAGGGTGCGCTGGTGGATGTTGCGGCCGGTGCCGTTGCCACGGCTGCCGCCGATGTGGATCTGTTCGTAGAGCTCCCGCAAGAAAGCCTCTTCATCCATTTTGCTGCCTCCTTCGCAGAGCACGCCGGTGCGGCCTGCGGCGGTGGTGGCTTCCCGGAGAAGTTCGGGGACGAAAGCCCCCTCTTTGTCGTAGGGGACCTTGAGCTTGGCAAAGTCGGCGCCCAGGCAGGCGGCCACACCCGCGGCTCCGGCGATCAGATGCGGGTCGTGCTGGTTTTTGACGAAGGGGCCTTTGGGATACATCCAGAGTACCGCCAGCATGCCGTTCTGATGCGCCTCGTGGACGATGCGGGCGGCTTCGCGCAACATGGAGTGCTCATGCTCGCCCCCCAGATAGACGGTATAGCCCACCCCGCGGATATCCAGGCCGCTGCTGTCGCGGAAGCGCACCACATCCTCGACGTCGAACCACTGCTGGCTGTAGGGGTCTTTGGCGTCGTAGGGGACCAGGTTGGTCTTGGAGTTGAGCTTCACGAGGTAGGGAACGTCCCTGTAATCCCGGGCGTAGCGGCTGATCAGTCCGAACTGCGTCGCAAAAACCCCGATCTTCGCCGCTTTGGCGATACGGAAGAGATGCTCAGGGTCGTTGTCCTCTTCGGGGATCTCGGGACCGTAGAAGTCGTTGTTGAGGTGCTCGACCTTCTGATCCCCGGCAAAAAGCATCAACCGCCCGCTTCCGTTGGTCGTCTTCTCGAAATTCTCGAGAAAGGTCTTTTCCAACTCTTGGGGCACATCGGCGGGAAGGAAGTTTCGAATCTCTTCTTTGATCATTTTTTCTCCTTTGTCACTTTTGAACTGCTCTTAGCCTCATTCTTCTTTCCCCTTCTATCACCAAAGAGGTGCAATTCGGCAAAAACCTCTTCGGCATCGCGGGTTTCCATCTCACCGTTTCTGATCTTCATAGAGATGATTTCGGCAATGAGACTATCCTCATCGATCCGCTCTCTCATAGCCTACTTCCGGCCCAGTTTCTCTTCCAACTTGTCGATGTCCTGGATCGTGCGAAGCACGCTGTCGGGGTTGAGGCTGATGCTGTCGATGCCCAGCTTGACCAAAAACTCCGCCACTTCGGGGTAGTCCGACGGGGCCTGGCCGCAGATGCCGCTGTGGCGGTGGTTGCGCTGGCATCCTTCGACGGCCAGCTCGATCATCTTGAGCACGCCGGGATCGCGCTCGTCGTAGTCGAAGGCGACGATCTCGCTGTCGCGATCGACGCCGAGCGTCAGCTGGGTCAGGTCGTTGCTGCCGATGCTGAAGCCGTCGAAGATTTCGCTGAAGCGGTCGATCTGGATGACGTTGTTGGGGATTTCGCACATGACGTAGATCTTGAGATCCTTCTCCCCTTTTTTCAGGCCGTGTTTGGCCATCGTGTCGACCACTCTCTGCCCCTCTTCGACCCGGCGGCAGAAGGGGATCATCAGAGTGATGTTTTCCATCCCGATCACCTCACGGGCGCGCTTCATCGCCGCGCACTCCAGCGCGAAGCCCTCTTCGTACGCCGGATGGCTGTAGCGCGCCGCACCGCGGAAGCCGATCATCGGGTTGTCTTCGACGGGCTCGAAAAATTTACCGCCCAGCAGGGTGGCGTACTCGTTGGTCTTGAAGTCGCTCATCCGCACGACGCAGGGCTTGGGATAGACCGCCGCGGCGATGGTGGCGACCCCCTCGGAGAGGGTCTTGACGAAGAAATCGACCATATCGTCGTAGGCTCTGGAGAGCTTTTCCAGCTGCTTGCGGGTCTCGTCGTCGACCTTTTCGGGGTGTTTCAGGGCCATCGGGTGGGCTTTGATGTATTCGTTGATGATGAACTCCATCCGCGCCAGCCCGATGCCGTCGACGGGCAGGTCGGCCAGGCTGAAGGCCTGGTCGGGGTTGCCCAGGTTCATCATGATCTCGGTCTTGGGTTTGGGCAGGCCGCTTAGATCGACCTTTTCGATCTCATAGGGCAAAATCCCTT
>JALWNT010000038.1 GCA_027080995.1 Campylobacteraceae bacterium
GGCATTTGGGGCAGGGCTTCGAAAAGTTCGTGCTAAGTGCTACGTGCTATGTGTTACGATTTCTCAACGCTCTCTATATCGTCGTTTGTCGTTTGAACGGGGCTTCGCCCCTCTTAGTCGTTTGAAAAAAGGCGTTGCAAAGCAACGCAAACCAAAATTATTCATTATTCGCTATACACTATTCATTTTTCAAAAATTACTCACTCCTCACTCCTCACTCCTCACTTTTTCTCGTGGAGAGAGAAAATGATTGCCTCTTTGAAAAAGGCCTGGCAGAAGCACCGCCTCAAAGACCCGAAATACGCCTATCTTTTCGAGCCTTACCAAGGAGACGAGGTGGTGGTGCTGGATACGGAGACTACGGGCATGGATCCCCGAAAGGATGAGATCCTCTCCATCGGGGCGGTGAAGGTGCGCCAAAACCGGATCCTGCTCAGTGACGCTTTCGAAGCCTGGCTCAAACCCGAGGGGGAGATCAGCGAAGAGAGTATCAAGATCCACGGGATACGGCGGGTGGACCTCGAGCGCGGGGAGGAGCCCGAGGCGGTGATCCCCCGGCTGCTGGATTTTGTCGGCAACCGTCCCCTGGCAGGCTACTATATCCGCTTCGACCAGCGGATGCTCAGCGCCTATACCCGAAAGATGCTGGGGGTCGACCTGCCCAACGAACTGATCGAACTGAGCGAAATGTACTACCGCCGTTACCGCAAGAGTTCCCCCCACGAATTCGTGGACCTGAAGTTCGATACGATCATGGAGACCTTGGACCTTCCCAGGCTGGGCAAGCACGATGCTCTCAACGATGCAGTGATGTCGGCCTTGATCTATCTGAAATTGAAGACGATACCGGAATACAAGGGCGCGTTCTCCTAGAGGAAATCTTTCGATCCCCAGCCGAATTTAATAGGATTTTGTTACCTCTGGAAACAGCTTCTTTCTTGGAAGCATTGGGAGCTTTCCGGAAGCGATATCTGCTACGTTTTCGCTATCAATCTATCCTATGATATAGTATAAGTATTCGAGCAAAAAAAGAAGGAGGAGATGCAATGCTGCAAGAAAAATACTACCCCAACAAAGAGTTTGCCAAGCAGGCCCGGATCAAGAACATGTGTGAGTACAACGAGCTCATGGAGTGGGCCAAAGAGGACTACGAGGGATTCTGGGACCACTGGGCCAAGGAGAAGATCGACTGGATCGAACCTTATGAGAAGGTCCTAGACGAAAGCGACGCACCTTTCTACAAATGGTTCGTCGGCGGCAAGCTTAATGTGACGCAGCAGTGTATCGATCGCCATATCGAGGTGCGTAAAAACAAAGCGGCGATTATCTTCGAGGGGGATCGGGGGGATCGTCAGATCATCACCTATCTGCGGCTCTATCGTGAGGTCAACCGTATGGCCAACCTGCTGCGCAACGAATTCGGCGTGGAAAAGGGTGATCGGGTGGTCCTCTACATGCCGATGATCCCCGAGGCGGCCTATGCCATGCTGGCCTGCGCCCGGATCGGCGCCATCCACTCGGTGGTCTTCGGCGGTTTCAGTGCCGAGGCGCTGCGGGACCGGATCCAGGACGCGGAAGCCAAGGTGATCATCACCGCCGACGGCGCCTACCGCAAAGGGGCTCCCTATATGCTCAAACCCGTCGTCGACCAAGCCCTGGAAGAGGGCTGCCCCAGCGTCGAGAAGGTGCTGGTGGTCCAGCGCAACAATGAAGACATCATCTGGATCGGAGGCCGGGACTACAGCTACAATGAAATGATCGAGAGCCAGCCCGACACCTGCGAACCCGAGGTAATGGACAGTGAGGATCCGCTCTTCCTCCTCTACACCTCCGGCTCCACCGGCAAGCCCAAAGGGGTGCAGCACTCCCAGGCAGGCTACATCCTCTGGGCCCAGATGACCATGGAGTGGGTCTTCGACGTCAAGGAGAACGATACCTACTGGTGTACCGCGGATATCGGCTGGATCACCGGTCATACCTACATCGTCTACGGCCCACTGGCGGCGGGAGCCACCACGGTGATGTTCGAAGGAGTCCCCACCTATCCCGATGCCGGACGAGCCTGGAAGATGGTCGAAGAGCTGCGGATCAACCAGTTCTACACCGCTCCCACCGCTATCCGGGTCCTGCACAAACTGGGAGAGCACGAACCGGAGAAATACGATCTGAGCAGTCTCAAAGTCCTGGGAACTGTCGGCGAGCCCATCGATCCCCCGGCCTGGAAGTGGTACTACGAGGTGGTCGGCGGGGGCAAATGCGCCATCGTCGACACCTGGTGGCAGACCGAGACCGGAGGTCACATGATCAGTCCGCTGCCCGGCGCCACCCCGGTCAAGCCTGCCTGCGCCACCTTCCCGCTGCCCGGCATCATGGCCGAGGTCCTGGAACGCGACGGCACTCCCGTCGCTTGCGGCGAGCAGGGACTGCTCTGCATCACCCGTCCCTGGCCCAGCATGATCCGCACCATCTGGGGCGATCCCGAGCGCTTCAAAAAGAGCTATTTCGGTGATGTTGTCAAGGACGGCCAGCCGGTCTACTTCTCCGGAGACGGCGCCGTCGTCGACGAAGAGGGGTACATCACCATCACCGGACGGGTCGACGACGTCATCAATGTCTCGGGCCACCGGATGGGAACCGCCGAGATCGAATCGGCAATCAAAAAGCACCCCCACGTGGCGGAGGTGGCCGTAGTCGGTCGTCCCGATCCCATCAAAGGTGAGAGCATCTTCGCCTATATCGTCCTCAAAGACGACATCCCCGACAACCTGGGGGAAGAGGTGGAGCTGACCAAGGAGATCAACGAGGTCATCGCCCGCGAGATCGGCAACATCGCCAAAGCCGACGCCATCGTCGTGGTCCCCGGCCTGCCCAAGACCCGATCGGGCAAGGTGATGCGTCGCATCCTGCGGGCCATCGCCAAAGGCGAAGAGATCAAACAGGATATCTCCACCCTCGAAGATCCCTCCATCGTCGAAAAGATCCAAGAAGCCGTCCGCTGCGCCGGCTGCTGAGGAATTTTCTGATTCCAAGGCTTGGAGAGAAGAGGGTATAATTTTTTATCCTCAAGTGAAAGGAGATTGCATGGGGTATTTCAAAAAGGCGAAAGTAGGTGACAAAGTTTACGGCCTGGTCTTCGGCAAAGGAAAAATCGTCGATGTCCTGCCCGACAGCCACTACACGATTATGGTCGAATTCGACAACGGTTATCAGGTACCTTACACGGAGGAGGGGGTTCCCGGTTGGGGTAAGTTCAAGAAACAGACACTCTTTTACCGTAGCGATGTGGATCTGAGCAAGGCGGATTTTTCGCCTGTGGACAAGATCCTCTCTCCAAAGAAGATCATCAGGCTTCGTGAAAAAAATCAATTACAGGTACGTCTTCCCTCCGGACTCTGGACCAACGTGAAAAAAGCGGATCCGGATTATGTAGAGCAGTTGCTCGAAGATGAAAAATATCATCTTTTCCGCAAAAAACCCTGATGTAACTATCCGCAACACAGCTCCCCGCTCTTCACCGGAAAGAGGGGAGGAGACGGTGGCTTTTATACGGCTTTCGATACCATCTTTCTATCTCAACATATTTTAGTGAAGAGGAGTGATAATGTCCCTGATCGAAGATTACAAAAAACACACCGAAGAACGCGCCAAGCTGGGCGTTCCTCCGCTGCCCCTGACAGCCCAGCAGACCGCCGAACTGGTCGAGCTGCTCAAGCAGGATCCCATCCCCGAAGAGGAGTATCTCCTCGGTCTGCTCAAAAACCACATCAACCCCGGTGTGGACGACGCCGCCTATGTCAAAGCGGCTTTCCTCAACGCCATCATCACCGGTGATGCCCACTGCAAAGCGATCGACAAGGTCGATGCGGTCAAAATCCTGGGAACGATGCTGGGCGGCTACAACGTCGGGCCTCTGGTCGAGGCGCTCAAGCACAGCGATCCCGCAGTCGCCCAAGCTGCGGCCGACGAACTCAAACACACGATCCTCGTCTACGACGCTTTCAACGATGTCAAAGATTTGATGGATGAGGGCAACGCCTTTGCCAAAGAGGTGATCGAATCCTGGGCCAACGCCGAGTGGTTCCTCAGCCGTGAACCTCTGCCTGAAGAGATGAAGCTGACGGTCTACAAAGTCCCCGGCGAGACCAACACCGACGACCTGAGCCCCGCGAGCGAAGCCTTCACCCGATCCGACATCCCCCTGCACGCCCAGTCGATGCTCGGTACCCGGATGGAGAAGCCCCTCGAGACCATCAAAAAGCTCAAAGAGAAAGGCAACGACTTGGCCTATGTGGGCGATGTCGTCGGTACCGGAAGCTCCCGGAAGTCGGGGATCAACTCCGTGCAGTGGTGGTTTGGCCACGACATCCCCGGCGTGCCCAACAAGCGCACCGGCGGGGTCGTCATCGGCTCCATCATCGCGCCGATCTTCTTCAACACCGCCGAGGACAGCGGCTGTCTGCCCATCGAAGCGCCGGTAGACAAGCTGGAGACCGGAGACGAAATTATCCTCAAGCCCTACGAGGGTGTCATCCTCAAAAACGGCGAAGTCGTCAGTGAATTTACCCTCAAGCCCAACACCCTCCCCGACGAGATGCGTGCCGGCGGCCGGATCCCTCTGATCATCGGCAAGGGCCTGACCAACAAAGCCCGCGAAGCCCTGGGTCTGGGTCACAGCGACGTCTTCGCCCAGCCCGAGCAGCCCGCCGACAGCGGCAAAGGCTACACCCTGGCCCAGAAGATGGTGGGCAAAGCTTGCGGCATGGAGGGAGTGCGCCCCGGTATGTACGTCGAGCCCGTCGTTACCACCGTCGGAAGCCAGGACACCACCGGCCCCATGACCCGGGACGAGATCAAGGAGCTGGCGGCCCTGAGCTTCGGCGCGGACCTGGTGCTGCAGACCTTCTGCCACACCGCAGCTTACCCCAAACCCGCCGACGTGGAACTGCAGCATACCCTGCCTCCGTTTTGGACCAGCCGGGGCGGCGTGATCCTCAAGCCCGGTGACGGGGTGATCCACAGCTGGCTCAACCGGATGGTTCTTCCCGACACCGTGGGAACCGGCGGCGACAGCCACACCCGCTTCCCCATCGGGATCAGCTTCCCCGCCGGTTCCGGTCTGGTGGCCTTTGCCGCCGTTACCGGTATGATGCCGCTGAATATGCCCGAGTCGGTCCTAGTCAAGTTCAAAGGCGAAATGCAGCCCGGTATCACCCTGCGGGATCTGGTCAACGCCATCCCCTACGCTGCAATTCAGG